>JBCBZM010000112.1:0-9202 GCA_039815345.1 Planctomycetota bacterium
CGCCATCTGATCCGCAATCCACCGAGCCCCAGCCGTCGGCGACGGCCGAGGCGGCTCGCGATCGGGCGCCACCGGTCAGCGATCGATTTGGCAGCCCACGGGCCACGATGCAGACGTTCCTCGACGCGATGAACCGGGCCGAGGCCGCTCGTCCGGCTGAACGCGAGTTCCCACTCCGTGCGGCTGCCAACTGCCTCGATCTTCCGCTGCTCGCCGCATCCGCCGGGCCGAGCCGAGCCGCGATGCTCAAGGTGGTGATCGACAAGATCGGCTACGTCTGGATGTCCGACCTGCCGGACGCGGGTGATGTGCGCGATCTTCAACTCCAGTCTTACACCTATTTCCCCAATCCCGACGCGCAGCGCCACGAGGAAGTCGTCGGCGAAATCGGCGACGACCTCGCGATCGTCCTCCGACGCCAGCCGAACGGCGAATGGAAGTTCAGCCGACAGACCGTAGATGACATCACCGGTCTGTACGTCCGCACGCGCGACCTGACCGGCGGGTACCGCATCACCTCCACGCTGCGCACCCGCGAGATGGCCTTCCGCTCGTACATCCCCGCGCAGCTGCAAGCCGGCCGCGTGCTGACCGTGGAGTACTGGCAGATCATCGGCCTGGTGGTGATCCTGTTCTTGGGGCTCGTCGTTGACTATCTCGTCCGGTTCGTGCTCGCCACCACGTGGCGACGGTTCGCCGGGCGGGAGGACACCGACCGGGAGATCCTCAAGAAAACCGTCCGTCCGTTCGGCCTGCTTGTGGCGGCGCTGCTCTGGTACTGGGTCGCGCCGATGCTCTATCTCCCGGCGACCGCGATGCAGATCGTGCTGATCGCCGCACGCGTCTTCGCTTCCTTTGCGGCCGTGTTCGCCGCTTTCCGCCTCGCCGATCTGCTCACCGCCTACTTCATGCGGCACGCGGTCAACACCGACACCAAACTCGACGACCTGCTCGTGCCGCTCGCCCGGCGGGCGATCAAGATCGCGGTCGTCATCCTCGCCATCATCTATGTCGCCGAATCGTTCGATGTCGAGATCGTCCCGCTGCTGACCGGCCTTGGCATCGGCGGCCTGGCGTTCGCCTTTGCCGCCAAGGACACGATCGAGAACTTCTTCGGCTCCATCGCCGTCATCGCCGACCGCCCCTTCGTCGCGGGCGACTGGGTCGAGATCGGCGATGTCGAAGGCACCGTCGAAGAGCTCGGCCTGCGCTCCACCCGCATCCGCACGTTCTACAACTCGCTCGTGACCGTGCCCAACGCCACGCTCGTGCGCGCGACGGTCGACAACTACGGCCGGCGCCGATTCCGTCGCTACAAAACCATGCTCAACCTGACCTACGACACGCCGCCCGAGAAGCTCGAAGCGTTCTGCGAGGCGGTGCGCGAGCTCATCCGGCACCACCCGTACACGCGCAAGGACTACTACCACGTCTGGCTCAACAGCTTCGGCGCCCACTCGCTCGACGTGCTGCTCTACATGTTCCACGAGTGCCCGGACTGGAGCACCGAGCTGCGCGAACGCCACCGGTTCATGCTCGACGTGATCCGCGTCGCCGATCAGCTCGATGTCGAGTTCGCGTTCCCCACGCAGACCCTGCATCTGTTCCAAGAAGAACACGGCGGCGCGCACACGCCCCAACCCGCGCCCACCAAGAACGCGGAATCCGCCGATCGCCTCGTCGGCCGCGACGCGGCACGGAGCATTATGCAGCAGCAGCACTGGCGCACCAAGCGCCCGCCTCCCGTGCGTTTCGATGGCAAACCGGATTTCGGCTCCGTCGACGACGACGGCTAAACACCGCCCTACGCCTGAAACATCGCCTCGACAAAGGCCTCCGGGTCGAACGGCTCGACGTCCTCGGGTGTTTCGCCGACGCCCACCAGCTTCACGGGGATGTCCGTCGCGTCCTTGATCGCGACGACGATGCCACCCTTGGCCGTGCCGTCGAGCTTGGAGAGGAAGATCCCCGTCACCCCGGCGGCCTCGGCGAACGAACTCGCTTGGTGCATCGCGTTCTGCCCGCTCGTCGCATCCAGCACCAGCAGCACCTCGTGCGGCGCTTCATCAATACGCTTGGCGACGACCGAGCGGATCTTGGAAAGCTGCCGCATCAGCGGGTCCTGGGTATGCATCCGGCCGGCGGTGTCGAGAATCAGCACGTCCACGCCGCGGGCCTGCGCGGCGGCAGCGGCGTCGAACGCCACGGCCGCGGGGTCACCCCCCTGCTGCCCCTTCACGACCTCAACATCCAGCCGCTCGGCCCAGATTTCGAGCTGCCGGACCGCGCCCGCGCGGAACGTATCGCAGGCGCCCAGCAGCACGGATTTGCCCTCGTCGCGCATCGCCTTGCAGAGTTTGGCGATGCTCGTGGTCTTGCCTACGCCGTTCACACCGGTGACGAGTATGACCGTCGGCCCCGCAGCCGCCGTGCGCAGCGAGCGGTCCTCGGCCGGCCACATCGCTTTCAGCTCTCGCTTGAGGTGGTCGAGCACCTCGTCGCCGTTGGTCAGCACGCCGGCCTTGTAGTCGGCACGCACGCCGTCAATCAGGCGGCGGGTAGCCGAGACCCCCACATCGGCTTGGATCAGCCGCGACTCAAGTTCGGCGATGAGCGCGTCGTCGAGCGTTCGGCCCGAGAGCACGGAACGCAGCCCGCCGACAAACGCTTCGCGCGTCCGCGTGAGACCCATCTTGAGCTTGCCGACGGCAGACTTGAAGAGCCCCATATCAGGCTTCCTCGGCCGCGGAGGTTTCTTGGGATGAGGTCTCTTCGGCCGGGTGCTCTGCCGTGGGTGATTCGGCCTGCGCTGCAAGCACTTGCTTGAGGATCTTGTCGAGCAGCCCGTTGACAAACGAGGGCGATTTCTCCGTGCTGAACGCCTTGGCGAGTTCCACGGCCTCGTTCACCGCGGCTTTGGGCGGGCCGACCGCCGCGGTCAGTTCGTAGTGCGCCAACCGCAGGATCGCCCGGTCCACCGCGGCCTGCCGATGCGCGGGCCACGTCGGCGCCAGCTCCAGCATCGCCGCATCGGAAGCGGCCCGGCCGGCCCAGGCGCCGAGCGCGAGCTCTTCGGCAGCTCTGCGATCGCGTTTGCGAACCTCGATGTCACGCTCCTCTTCGAGCGCGTCGGAAGCAGCGTCGATGACCTCGACCAGTTCCGACTCCACGCGCCCGCCCGTGGCGTCGAGCTGGAACAACGCCTGGAAGGCGATGCGTCGTACATCTCGACGGGTCACCATCAGTGGTCACCCCCGCCGGAGGCCTTGTCGGTCTCGCCGTGCGCGAAGCTGTGCGCAGCGAACGCCTTCCAAGGATCGTGCGCTTTGTCCGAAACGAGGCGCGAGGCCCGGGCCGTCTCGATCGCGGCCGCCATCGCCTCGGCGCCCTTGCCGCCGCCGGCCGAGGTCGCACGCTCGATCGCCTGCTCGGCCGTCCGTGTCGTCAGGACACCGAACGCCACGGGCGTCCGCGCGTCGATGGAAACCCGCGTGAGCCCTTGAGCCACCGCTTGGCTGATGTGCAGGTCGTGATCGGTCTCGCCTTTGATCACGCAGCCGAGCGCGACCACGGCGTCCGGACGCATGCTCGTCGCCATGGCGGCGCCGGCGGTCAGTTCGTACGCCCCCGGCACCGGGATCACGGCCAAGTTCTCCGACACGCCGCCCAAAGCGTGAAACCGAGCCACGGCGCCGTCGAGCAGAGCATGGGTCACGGAGGCGTTATATCGGCTGACGACGATGACCACGCGCAGGGCCTTTGCGGCGTCGTCGGGAAGCGGATCGATCGGGGGGTGCGTGCTCATCCGGCGCGATGGTAGCCCGCCAAGAGAGTTCGGCGGCGGCCGGATGGGCCGAAGCGGCTCGGCGGTACGATCTAGGCGATGGACCTGGGCATGAGCAAAGCGGCGCCGGTGCTGCGCCTCGCGAGGCTGACGGTCGCCTTCGGCGTGACGGGGAACCTGTGGTTCGTCGTGCTGTGGGCCCGCAGCGGCGCCGAAGCCGTGCCCGCCGGCTCACCGCTCCTCGATCGCCCGCTCTGGCTGCTGCTGGTCGCCGCGGCCCTCGGCGCCGTGGGACTGGTTTCCTTCGGCGCCACGCTCAACGACAGCCTCGACGCGACGCGGGATCAATCGCTCAACCCGCTTCGGCCCATTCCGTCCGGTCAGGTCAGCGAGCGGGCGACGGGGGCCCTGCTCGGGGGCTCGCTCTTGCTGGGCCTGCTCGGCTCGGTCGCGTTCGGGACCGCGGGCACCCTTGTCGCGATCGGGGTCGCCGTCTGCATCCTGGCCCTCACGACGGGCGTCCGGTTCGTGCCCGCCGCCGGGCTTCCGCTTCTGGCGATGGTCTACGCGGCCCATATGTTCGTGGTGTACCCCGAGATGCAGTTCGTTTGGCCCGCCGTGCTCGTGCTCACGCACAGCTTCGCCGCCGCGGCCGTGGCGCACGCGGTCGGCGGCAAGGCGCCCCGGATCTCCAAACGGGCGTGGACCTCGGCCGTGCTCGCGTGGGCGGTGCTCGTCGGCATCCTGATCGCGCTCGGACGCAGCCGAACGGGCGACGAGCGGGCTTGGCTGGGGGACCTTGGCCTCACGATGACGGTGGCGCCCGCCGTCGCCGCGGCCGTGTTCGCGGTCGTGGTCGTGCGGAAAGTCGGGCAGGTGGGCCGCGGCCCGCGAGCGGCCGAAAAAATCACACGCTACGCGGCGCTCTGGCTGCCCGTGTACGGCTCGGCGTGGCTGGCGGGCGTCGGCGCATGGCTGCCAGCCGTGGCCCTGGCGCTCTTCGCCCTGTTCGGCTTCGCTGGCGCCTCGACGGCGCGGGAGGCGTTCGGCCTGATCGAACGCCCGGTCGCCTTTCGGCGTTAGACGCTTAGAACAGCTTCAGTGCGTAGAAGACGGTCGTGAAGATCAGGTCGGCGATGACGATCGAGACGATGCACTCGACGACCGTGCGCGTGGTCGCCCGTCCGACGCCCGAAGCGCCCCCGGTTACGCGGAGGCCGTTGCCGCAGGAGATGACTCCGATCAGCAGCCCGAACACCGCGCCTTTGACCACGCCCGTGTAGAAGTCCACCAGCTTGACCTGATCGAGCGTGTTCTGAATGTACAGCTCGTACGGGATGCCGAGGACTGTGACCGACACGGCCAAGGCGCACAGAATCGACATCACACTGGCCAGGACGGCCAACGCCGTCATGCTCAGAACCGTCGCGATGACGCGCGGGACGACGAGGAACCGGACCGGATTGAGCGCATGGGCCTCGAGCGCCTCGATCTCCTCGCTCACGACCATCGTGCCGATCTCGGCCGCGATCGCGGCGCCGGCGAAGCCCGTGAGCACGATCGCCCCGATCAGCGGGCCGAGCTCCCGCAGCACCGCCACCCCGATGATGTTCGCGACCAGGTCCTTTCGGCCGAACTCGTCGAGCGGGGGCGAAAGCTGGAGGGCCAGGATCAGCCCGACCGCGCCCGAAACGAGCGAGACAATGAAGATCGACCGGACGCCGACCCGCACGATCTGCGAGATCATCGCGGCGTGGCCGAACCGGATCTTGCGGTGCGTCAGCGCCAGCCAGACCCAGCGCAGGGCGGCGAGCAAGAGGTTGAGCATGCCGCCGGCGTGCTCGAACAGATCGATCACGCGCCGGCCGACACCGCCGGCGACAGCGACAACGGGGCGTCGTCTCGGTGTCGGATCCGCGGCGTTGCTGCTCATACGCGCCTCGAAGCTCGTCGCGGACGGATCAGGCCTCGTACGCCTGATCAAGGGAGTCCGAGATCACGAAGTACTGATGCAGGCGGGCGATCTCAAAGATCGCCAGCACCTTATCGTTCATCGCGCAGAGCACGAGCCGGGTTTGGTGCTGCTTGGCGTTCTTCATCGCTTCCACGAGGGTCGCGAGCCCCGAGCTGTCCATGTACCGCACGCTGGCGAGGTCCACGACGATCCGCTCGGGGCGTTTGTCCTGCACACGGCGGAGGGCATCGCGGAGCTGCGGGGAGCAGCTCATGTCGATATCGCCCTTGGGCACGACGACGGCGACGCCGGGGCGGTCGCTATCTCTGATTTCTACGGTGTCGGCGCCGGCCGGCATGGGGCCCTCTCCACTCGTGGTCGCGCCGAGCACCGGCGCGTGATCGTTAAGACTCGCGTGCGCTCACGCGGGGTCGTTCCCGCAACTCGCGTTGCCCTTGGGCCCTTGTGTGGGCCCTTGTGCGCCGACCGTCGGCGTCACGTTCCCGCGTTTGATGAGCGTAAGGCTCATGCCCACGCCACCGCTTCGCTTTTCGTAAATCGCTTCGTCCATCACCTCGCGGATGATGTGCACGCCCAGCCCGCCCGGGCGGACGTCGTCGAGTTCACGCCCTTGCATGGCCGCCGGATCCACCTGCGCCGCCTCGTCCTCGATCACAACACGGATGCCCGGCGGCGCGTCGCTCTTGAGCGATTCGAGCGGCTCGGGCCAGATGCGGATCCAGATCGGGCGTTCGTCTTGGCCCTGATAGCCGTGACGGATGACGTTGCACAGCGCCTCGTCCACGGCCAGAGCCAACTGAGAGCAGGAAAGTTCATCGAACCCCAGCCGACGCGCCACCGACGCAACCATCTCGCGGACGCCCGCGAGGTACTTGGGATCGCCGTGAAGGTGGACAGTGATGTGCGCGGGTTCGCTCATGCGTTCGGGTCCGCCCAAGGATACCCCGGAGTGCCCAGGCCCGCGATCCGAGTTCGAGCCGCGACCCCGGCTTGGGCTTGGGCGTTGGGTTGGGCGAGCCACCACTCGGCCCAGGCGTCCGCCGCCCGGCGGCGATCGGCGGGCGGGTCGTCGTGCCGATAGCCCTTTGTCTCGCCCGTCAGGCGCTCCAACGTGCGGATGCCGACCAAGCGGACGAACGGGTCGTCGGAATCGAGCATCTCGATCAGGTGCGGGAGGCTGTCCATGTCACCCCGATCGGTCGCCTCAAGGGCGGCGTCGACCCGGGCCATCGACTCCGGGGAATCGAAACCCTTGGGAATGCGGCAGCCGGGCGAGGTGCACGCGATCAGGCCGCAGACCACGGCGGCGACGCAGTGAGCCGCCGAGCGAGCGCCCGGCCGTGTTTGATTCGAGCGGACGGGTGCGGGGATATGGCACCGATGGGTTGAGGCCACGTGAAGATCCTATCGGATGGCGGCCAGCCGCATCGACAGTTTCGAGGGAGGCGCCCTAACCTGTCTCTTTCCGCTCGACGGCATTTGGGCACGGGTCAAGATCCGTGCCCCGACGAGATACCCACTACCGGATGAGTCGAACTCTATGAGCAGCCACACAGCATCCGCCGGCGTCGCGACACCCTCGGGCGAGGAAACCCTGCCGATCCTGGATTTCGGCTCACAGACGGCCCAGCTCATCGCCCGCCGCGTGCGCGAGGCGGGTGTCTATGCGGTGCTGGTGGAGCCAGGTATCTCGGCCGAAAAGCTGCGAGCGATGTCGCCTAAGGGCGTGATCTTGTCGGGCGGGCCGGCCTCGGTGTACGCCGAGGGCGCGCCGGAGATGGATCCGGAAGTGCTCAAGCTCGGCATCCCCGTGCTGGGCATCTGCTACGGCATGCAACTCGCGTGCAAGCTGCTCGGCGCCGATGTTTCGCCGACGCCGAGCCGCGAGTACGGGCGCGCGGCGTTGCACCAGGTGGACGGCGGGGCGGCGCTCTTCAAGGCCGTGCCGGAGAAGACGAGCGTGTGGATGTCGCACGGCGATCAGATCTCGTCGCTCGAATCCGCCGGCTTCCGCACGATCGGCTCGACGCCGACCTGCCCGTACGCGGCCGTCGAACGAACGACCGAGGACGGGCAGCGGTTTATGGGCGTGCAGTTCCACCCCGAGGTGACGCACACGCCGCACGGCCGGGACATGCTCCAGAACTTCCTCTACGAGGTCTGCGGGTTCAGCGGCACATGGCGAATGGCCGACTTCGCCGAGGCGGCCGCGGCTTCCCTCCGCGAATCGATCGGTGACGCGCACGTCATCTGCGGACTGTCGGGCGGCGTCGATTCTTCGGTTGCGGCCGCGCTGCTGCACCGGGCGATCGGGGACCGCTTGCACTGCGTCTTTGTCGACAACGGGCTGCTGCGTAAGAACGAGCGGGCGCTGGTCGAGACGACCTTCCGCGACCATTTCCGGATCGACCTGCACGTCGCCGACGCCGCGGATGCGTTTTTGGCGGACCTCGCCGGTGTGGACGATCCACAGAAGAAACGCAAGCTGATCGGCGGGCGGTTCGTGGATGTGTTCCGGGAGGTCGCGAATGACATCGAGGGCGCCACGCATCTGGCTCAGGGCACGCTGTACCCGGACGTGATCGAGTCCGGCCACGGGCACGCGGGACAGTCGGCGAACATCAAGCTGCACCACAACGTGGGCGGCTTGCCCGAAGAACTCGGGTTCGAGTTGGTCGAGCCGTTGCGGGATCTGTTCAAAGACGAGGTCCGCAAGCTGGGTGAGGTCCTCGGGCTGCCCGAGCAGATTGTGTGGCGTCACCCGTTCCCCGGCCCGGGCCTTGCGGTGCGGGTGCTGGGCGATATCACGCGCGAGAAGCTCGACTTGCTCCGCGAGTGCGACGAGATTTTGCTTGAGGAGATTATCGCCGCCGAGTTGTATCGCCGCACCGCGCAGGTCTTCGCGGTCTTGCTGCCCGTGCGTTCGGTGGGCGTCATGGGCGACGGACGGACGTACGAAAGCGTCGTTGCAATCCGAGCCGTGGAATCCCAAGACTTCATGACGGCGGATTGGGCCCGAATCCCGTTCGATGTCCTCGCGACGATCTCGAACCGGATCATCAACGAGGTGCCCGGCGTGAACCGAGTGGTGTACGACATCTCGTCGAAGCCGCCGGCCACGATCGAGTGGGAGTGAACTCCGCAAGGGCGGAGCCGAACGAGTTAAGGGAGGCAGGCATGGACTACGAGATCTCACACGGGCCGGCGTTCGCGATGGCGACGATGATTCTTGAGACGGGTGAGTCGATCCGATGCGAATCGGGCGCGATGATGAGCATGTCGGGCCATCTGAAGCTCGAAGCCAAGATGAACTCGTCGTCCGAGGGCGGTTTCCTCAAGCGGACGATGGGCGCCGTTGCGAAGACAGCGCTCAGCAAAGAGTCGTTCTTCATCACCACGATCTCCGCGGCCGACGGCCCGGGCGAGGCGTTGCTGGCACCCTC
>JBCBZM010000087.1:0-13249 GCA_039815345.1 Planctomycetota bacterium
GCTCGCGCAGGTCGGCGATGCCGGCGATCGGGGAGACAAGCTTGGAGACGTCCGCATCGCGGATGCGGTCGTTCATGGGGACGAGCCACGCCATGATCGCGGGCGGGCGGAGCGTCCAGTCGAAGTGCAGGTCGGCGTCGGCCACGCGGGCGACGACCTCGGCGTGGTTCTCCGGGTCGATGCCGTGGTCGATGACGATGGCTGCGGCGGCGCGGTACATCGCGCCGGTATCGAGGAAGTCGAGCCCGAGCCGGTGCGCCCGCGCGCCGGCGACGGTGGACTTGCCCGTGCCCGCGGGGCCGTCGATGCTCACGATGGCGGGCGTGTCAGGCGGCAAGGGCTCGGTCCCGCGGATCTGTTCGCTGAGCACCCGCGAGATCGGCCCGACGGGGCGTTTGATCTGCGAACGCTCGGTCGGCGTGACTTCGATTGAGGTGACCTCGATCGGCTTTGCGTTCGAGGAAAGCGTGCGCGAGGGCATGAGCGCCTCCGGGTTGGTGCACCCTGGCCGGAACCAACGACGGAACCAGTCCACGTTGGCCCGGCAATCGGATCACTTGCCCGCCGCCGCCTCCAATGCGGCATCCAGACACTCGACCGAGCGCAGGATACCGAGCGTGACGTCGTCCGTCCCGCGGTACTCGATCGCGAGCATCCCGTCGTACCCGACGCTCAGCACCGCGGCGACCAAGGGCTCGAGCGCGTACGGCTTGTGGGCGTATGTTTCGGCCGGTTCGTCAAGCATGGCCATGAGCTTGTCGAAGCCGCCCAGCGGCATGTCGTCAGCGCCCGCGTCGACGCCCTCGGGCAGGCCGATCTTGCCGAGTTCGGCTTCGATCTCGGCCTCGATGGCCGCGTCCTCGTCCGTGGCGGTCGCGGTGGCGGGTTCGGGCTCCGCTTCGGTCTGGGCGGCGGCGGGCTGGGGGGCTTCTTCGATCAACTCGAACTCGAACGTCGTGGCGGTCACCATGGCCGCGTACGGCGTCAGGCGGCGGAGGTAGAGCTCGGGGTCTTCGTCCGTGACGGCGCGGACGAACTCGGGCATCGTGCCGATGCGGAAGCCGCCGATGCGCTTGATCAGTTCGGTCAGCTTCTCGGGCGAACCGGTGAGCCCGTCCACGGGCGTGATCAGGACGTTCATGTCCAGCCGTTCGGCGAGCTCGGCGACTTCCTTCATGCGGTCCACGACGGACTCGAACGTTTCGTCGTCGTCGGCCGAGGTGATCGAAATGGCGGCCGAGTTGCAGCCGAGGACACTGGCGGCCCGCAGGACCCGGCCCGTGCGCTCGATGGCGCCGATGGCGGCGTTCTCGTCCTCATCGCCGAACGGGAGGGCCTCGGGCTCGATGAGGGTGAGGCAGGCGCAGGCGGCTTTGTCGGCTCGCTCGCGGAACTGCTCGAGCCGAGCCCGGGTGGAGCCCTTGAGCAGGTCGGTCGTGAGGTTGATGCCGTGGAGCCCGAGCGATTCCCGCGTGTAGGCGGGCAAGTCGTCGAGGACGACAAAGGGCCGACCGCCGTCGACGGGCGAAAGGAGCTCTCGGACACAGGACGTGTTCAGGCTGAACTGCATGAGTGACCGACTGTACCGGGCGCGGCGAGGCCGAGGCAAGGCGCGGCGGGCGTGAGCCCCGGGAATCTCGGGAAGTTGTCGGGATCGGCTCCGGCGGCGATGACTCGGAAAGCCCGACCCGAGACCGCGCAGACGCCGCTACCATCGGCGCGCGGGGCTTGCCGGCCTGCCTTGGATCGGATCCCGGCGTCACCCCCGCCCGCCCATCGCCCCGCACGGAAAGGACCCGAGCCATGACGCTGCCCGACGATCGCCGCTATTCCGAAACGCATGAATGGCACAAGCTTGATGGGGACGTGCTGACGCTGGGGCTGACGCAGTTCGCCGTCGATCAGCTGACCGACGTGACCTACGCCGAAATGAAGGACATCGGCAGCGCCATCGCGGCTGGGGACACGGTCGGCGAGGTGGAATCGGTGAAGACGACCAGCGATATCTACTCGGCCGCCGCCGGAGAGATCATCGAGGTGAATCCCGTGCTGGCCGACGACCCGGGCGTGCTCAACCGAGACCCATACACCGAGGGCTGGCTGGTGAAAATCCGCGTGAGCAATCCCGATGATCTGAGCGGACTGCACGACTCGGCGACGTACGAAAGCGAGCACATGGGGTAATCCCGTGTGAACAGCGTCTAGTCGGCTCCGGGTGTCGAAGGCGGCTGCGGCGCGGCTTGGCGTGACAGAGTCAGTAACGGATGGCGGGCCAAGGGCCTCGCAGGGAGCCGGATGGCCCAGCTCAGGTGTCTCGAAGTGCATAAGGCGTACCGCTCGGGCGGCGAGCGGGTGGCGGCGTTGCGGGGTGTCGATCTCGAGATCGCCGATCCGGGCTTCTACGCGATCATGGGCCAGTCGGGCAGCGGCAAGACGACGCTGCTGCACCTGATCGGCTCGCTGGACCGCCCGGACTCGGGCGAGATCTGGCTGGGCGACCGGGCGATCCACACGCTGGACGATAAGTCGGCAACGGAGATGCGCCGCCGCGAGGTGGGGATCGTGTTCCAACAGTTCAACCTCGTCGCGACGCTGACGGCGCGGGAGAACGTGGAGCTGCCCGGGATGCTCGCGTCGGACGACCCACACAAGCTCAAAGAGCGCTCGGCCGAATTGCTCGAAGAACTGGGCGTCGGCGCGCGCGCGGGGCATCGGCCAGAGGCGATGTCGGGGGGCGAGCAGCAGCGCGTAGCGATCGCGCGGGCGCTGCTCTACGAGCCCTCGATCGTGCTGGCCGACGAGCCCACGGGCAACCTGGATTCGGAGAGCTCGGAGCGTTTGTGGAGATTGCTGGCGAGGATCGCGCGGGAGAAGTCGCTGACGGTTGTCATGGTGACACACGAGCCCGCGGCCGCAGCGCACTGCGCGCGCACGTTTGTCCTGAAAGACGGGCGGGTCACGGACGTACTGGAAACGGAGGGGCTCGATGCGGCCGGCGTGGCGGCTCGCTACCAACAGTCTGTGGGCCAGGCGTAACCGCTCGGCGTTGCTGATCGCGGCGGTCGCGTTGTCGGCCGCGCTGGTGACGCTGGTCGCGGTCGCGCTCGGAACGCTCAACCGCTCGGTCGAGCTGCGTTTGACCGCGACGGTCGGCGTGGCCGACGTGCGCATCACGCCGACGGGGCTCGGGCAGTCGCTCGATGCGTCGCTCGTGGAGCGCGTGCGCCCGACGCCCGAGGTCGCGCGGCTGACAGGCCTGTTGCAGTCGTCGCTCTCGTTGCAAACGACCCGGCCGGTGCTGACTGAACAAGGCGAGGGTGGCTGGGCGCCGAGCGACGAACGCCTGCGCGTGACGGTCTTGGCGACGGGTGTGCCCGTGGACGCCGAGCCGCCGTACCGGCTGCTGGCGGGTCGGCACGCCGAGGCGGAGGGCGAGGTCGTGCTCGACGCGCTCGCGCTCGAACGCCTGAGTTGGACCTGGACGAGCACGGCCGAGCAGCAGTTCGGCTTTGGCTTTACCACGACCGACTCGGCGGAGCAGGCAGTATCCGCGGCGCCCGGTGGACCGCCCGAGGGAGCGACGGCGACCGAGGCGGAGGCGTACAATGCCCGCCTTCGCGTGCGCATCGGAGACGAGATCCGCATCCGCCGGCTCTTCGGCGCGGGGCCCGCGCTCACGGTGGTGGGTGTGGCCGAGCAGCCGCCGCTGGGTGGGCGGCCGCAGGGGTTTCTGACGCTCGGGTCGTTGCAGGCCCTGTCGAACAACGAAGGACGACTGAGTCAGATCGATCTCGTGCTCGACGAGGACGCGGACCCCGCGGCCGTGGCGGCTCGGCTCAACGATCAGCTCGGCGGCGTCGAGGCGGGCCTGCTCGTCAAGACTACGGAGCGCGTGACCAGCAAGCTGGACCGCAACCTGCGTTCGAGCCAGCTCGGCTTTGCGCTCGCGTCCACGCTCGCGTTTCTGTCCGCGTCGTTCATCATCATGACGGGCCTGACGACCGACGTCTCGCAGCGGCAGCGCGAGCTGGCGGTGCTGCGGTGCGTAGGCGCCTCGCGTGGGCAGCTTGGTTTGGCGCAGGTCTTTGTCGGCGCCTTGGTCGGCGGGCTGGGCGCGCTTATCGGTGTACCGCTCGGCTTGCTCATCGCGGTCGGGCTGATCGCGGTCTTCCCGGAACAGACACCCAGCGGGCTGGTCATCCCGCCCATCGGTGTGGGGCTTTCGATCCTCGGCGCGCTCGGGGCGGGCGTATTGGGCGCGGTCTGGCCGGCGTGGATCATCACGCGGACCTCGCCCCTGGACGGCTTGGCGTCGCGTGCCAAGCCCGCTCGGCTGCGGGGCGTCGCGCTGCTCACGCTCATCGCGCTCGGCGGGCTGGCGGTGCAGCTCAGCGTCGTGAACTCGCCAGGCACGGGCACGCAGGTCTTCTGGATGTACGTGTTCCTCGGCTTGCCGGGCCTGTTCTTGGGGTACTTCCTGTTGGGCGTGGCGGCGGTCTTGTTGGTGTCGTGGCTCGGGGCGCCCGTGATCAGCAAGGTGTTGAGGCTGCCGCCTCGGATGCTGGCACGGCAGGTGCGCGGCACGCCGTACCGCCACGGGTTCACCGCGGGCGCCCTGATGTGCGGCCTAGCGCTGATGGTTGCGATCTGGACCGAGGGCGGCGCCGTGATGCGCGACTGGCTCGGCAAGATCCGGTTCCCCGACGCCTTTGTCAGTTCGCTGTTCTTGACCGAACAGGCCAAGGCCGAGCTGGAAGCGTTGCCCGAAGTGCTGCGGACGTGCGCGATCACGATCGAGCCGGTGGAGGTCGACGCCTTCGGCGTGCGCGAGCTGCAGCAGTATCAGACGAGCTTCATCGCGTTCGAGCCGCGCGAGTTCTTCGGCATGACCGAGGTCGAGTGGGTCGAGGGGGATCCGGAGAGCGCGGTCGATCGGCTGGAAGCGGGCAGCGCCGTGATCGTGGCGCGGGAGTTCCGCGTGGCGCAGGGGCTGGGCCTGGGCGACACCTTTCGATGCGTCAAGAACGGCGAGACCCACGAGTTCGACATCGTGGGCGTCGTGACGAGCCCCGGGATCGAGTTGGTCAGCAAGTTCTTCAACATCGGCGAAGAGTTCAACCAGCAGGCGATGCACGCCGTATTCGGCTCGCGCAAAGACCTGAAAGAGAAGCTCGGCAGCGATCAGATCCACCTCATCCAGATCGATCTGGACGAGGGCGTGGACGACGCCGGGGCGATCGCCAACGTGCGCGAGGCGATGTTCAAGTACGGCATCCTCGACGCGGGCAGCGGGCGGGAGATCCGTGATCAGATTGTCGGCTTCATGCGCAGCGGGCTGCTGGCGATGTCGAGCGTCGCGATCGTGTCGATGATCATCGCGTGCCTGGGCGTGGCGAACCTGATCGCGGCGGGCGTGGAAATGCGGCGATTCGAGTTCGGCGTGCTGCGTTCGCTCGGCGGCCAGCGCGGGCTGCTCGCGCGGCTGGTGCTGGGCGAAACATTGATCGTCGCGATCGCGGCTTCGGTTCTGGGCACCGCGATGGGCCTGCAAGGCGTGCTGGCCGGGCAGCGGCTGTACGCGCTCTTGCTCGGCATCGAGTACACGATCCGCCCACCGATCGATGCGATCAGCGCAGGCTGGGCGTTCGTGATCGGCCTGGCGCTGCTCGCGGCGTGGCCGACGGCGTGGAAGGTGATGCGGCGCGACACACGCGAACTGATCGCGTCTCGCGCCTGAGCCGGGTCAGTCCGCGCTGCCGGTTTCGACGAGCTTCTTGAATCGCTCGAAGAGTTCGGCCCAGCCGGCGTCGAACTCGGCGTAATGCTGGTCGCTGACCTCGCCGGCCATGTGGTGGCTCATCTTGATGAGCGTGCCGTTGTCGGATTCTTGGAAGTCGAAGAAGACGTTGGAGAGGCAGGCCTCGTTGCCGCAGAACTCCCCGGACATGCCGATGCGTTGGTTGGGGATGAAGTGCGTGATGGTGGCGAGTGTCATGCCGGCCCCATCGCCGTAATCCTCGAACATCAAGCCGCCGACTCGTGGCTGGAGGCGCATGACGTTCTCGCCGGGGCGTGCGCACGAGGCGAACCATTCGCCGCAACGCTCGACGAAAACTTTGAACGTCTGTTCAACGGGCGCGGCGATGGTCAGCTCTTGTCTCAGGTGGGCGACGCGGGCCTGGGTCATCTCGATGGTGGGCATGTCAGTTCCTCTCTGCGGGTTGGTTTCGGTGGTCGCGTCGGTGGGTGTTGGGCGTTCGACGAGGTCCTGCAGGCGGGTCAGGCCGGTCGCCCAGAGATCGGCGTAGCGGCTGACCCAGCGCTCATACAGCCGACGCAGCGGCACGGCGTTGATCGTGTTCCAGCGCTGGCGCCCGTCCTTCGACGACACGACGAGGCCGGCCGATTCGAGCACCCGCAGGTGCTTCATCACCGCGAAGCGCGTGAGATCCGGGAACGACTCGCTGAGCTCGCCTGTCGTGTGCCGACGGACGCGGAGGCGGTCGAGGATGGCCCGGCGCGTCGGGTCGGCCAGCGCCTTGAAGACGGGCTCGAGCGTGTCCGGTTCGGGATCACGCGCGGGTGATGTGGGTGTCGCGGTTCCGTGCATGGTGCTGCCGACGCGCCCGTCCGTGGGCGGCCGCCGGTCCCCCGATCATCATGGTTCCCAGTGATAAATAGTTCAGAAGATGAGTGGCAGGTCGAGCTTGCGACGGATCTGCGTGAGTTGGCCGGAGTGGATCGCTTCATGCCAGCCGCAGGTCTGCGCGAGGTGGGCGAGATTCCGGCCGAACTGGGCCATCTCGCCCTCGAACGGCTTGAGCAAGGTGGCCTCGTCGAGCTTGGCGAAGTGGGCGCGGGTCTTTTCGCGGATGGAGGTCATCTCCTGACGCACGGCCGCGACGGGCGGGTAGTCGGAGGCGCTGTCCTTGATCTCGGCGTCCTTGCCGAACGCCTCGTTGAAGCCGTCGGGGAGTTGGGCTTCTTCGGGTGCGATCATGCCGAGGATCATCGTGTCGGCGAAGGCGAGGTGCCCCATGATGTGCAGCGCGTGCTGGCCGCCGTCGCACGCGCGGGTGGTGAGGTGCTCGTCGGGGATGCCGTCGAGGTATTTGAGGGTGACGTCGCGCGCGAGGTCGAGTGTGGCGAGGCCCTGGGCGATGAGTTCATCGCGGAGGTTTGCCCGCGATCGCGTGTCGGTCTCAGTGGTTGCGTTCGACATGTGCTTTGAACTCCTTGGCGAGGGTGTTGTGCCACCCGGTGTGGACCTGGTCGTACATCTCGCCTTCGGGGAACATGCCGATGGCGAGGTGGCGGAACTCGAGCTTGGTCGTGGCCTCGTTGACGTCGTGCAGGCGGAAGGTCAGGTGCGAGAGCGACGGGAGCGAGACAAAGAGCGGGCCAGCGATCTCCAGTAGCGTGGGCGGCTTGATGACCTGGACCGTGCCCCAGAGATGGCCGCCGGCGTCGCCGAGGTCGCGCCACATCCGCCCGCCGACGTGCGGTTCGAGCGTCATGCGCATGTCGGCCCCGCCGCCGACGTTGAACCAAGCGGCGAAATCGTGGATGAGCGTGTGGAAGACCCGGTCGCGCGGGGCGGTGAGCTCGACATCCATGCGGATATCAAGCGTGGGCTCGGCTCCGATCGGCTTGGCGGGGGTCTGAGTCGGCATGGGCGGCTCCGTGGTTGTGCTGCGGCCGGGAGGCCAATAGGTTACTCAATAGTCACCTATATAGGATAGGCTGTCAATGGGTCTATGTCGAAATGAGAGGGTTTTTTGATGACGAGCGATTCGACCGAGCGGCAAACCGAGCCGCAGTGGCTGGCCGTGCTGACGCCGGGGCGGGCGACGTTCCCGGGCGACGCGACGGCCGAGGAGTTGGCGATGATCGCCCGGCACGCAGGTTGGCTCGAAGAGCTGGCCAGTGCGGGGCGCGTGCTGCTGTTCGGCCGAACCCAGGACGAAGCCGAGCGGACGCCGATGGGCTTGGTGATCTTCGTGGCCGACGACCGATCGGCGGCGGAGGCGCTGATGCGTGAAGACCCGGCGTTGGCCTCGGGGCTGATGGCGTGGGAGGTTCGGCCTTACAAGATCGCGGGGTCGGCGGACGGGCTGGTCCGTTGACTCTCGCCAACTACCATCGCCCATGCCCAGTGGTGACGGTCGGTTTCAGGTGGTGTCCAAGTTCAAGCCCACGGGCGATCAGCCCGCGGCGATCGAGGCGTTGGCCGCGGCGATTCAGCGCGGGGATCGGCACGCCTGTCTGCTCGGGGCGACAGGCACGGGCAAGACGTTCACGATGGCCAACGTCATCGAGCGGGTGCAGAAGCCGACGCTGATCCTGAGCCACAACAAAACACTGGCGGCCCAACTCTTCGAGGAGCTGCGCGAGTTCTTCCCGGAGAACAGCGTCAACTACTTCGTCAGCTACTACGACTACTACCAGCCCGAGGCGTACATCCCGCAGCGGGACATCTACATCGAGAAGGACGCGAGCCGGAACGACGATCTGGATCAGCTCCGGCTCGCGGCGACGAGCAACCTGCTGAGCCGACGGGACACGGTGGTGGTCGCGAGCGTGTCGTGCATCTTTGGTCTCGGCTCGCCCGAGGCGTACTCGAAGAAGGTGCTGACGATGACGAAGGGCTCGTCGATCTCGCGGCGGGATTTCTTTCATGCGCTCAACGACATGCAGTACGCGCGGAACGACATCGAGTTCAAACGCGGGATCTACCGAGCGCGTGGGGACGCGATCGAGGTCTGGCCGGCGTACGAGAAGTTCGCGGTCCGGATCGAGCTGTTCGGCGATGAGATCGACAAGATCGAGCTGATCAACCCGACATCCGGCGAGTTGCTGGCCGAGGAGCGGCAGTTCTTCCTATTCCCCGCGGTGCACTACGTCATGCCCGAAGATCGGCTTCAGGCGGCGCTCGACGGCATCCGCACGGAGCTCGACGCGCAGGTCATGAAGCTGCGGAGCGAAGGGCGGCTGCTCGAAGCGCAGCGGCTGCTCGGGCGGACCAAGTACGACCTGGAGATGATCGAAGAGGTCGGGTACTGCTCGGGGATCGAGAACTATTCGAGATTCATGGACGGACGATCGCCCGGGGAGAGGCCGTTCACGCTGCTGGACTACTTCGATTACGCGCCACCCAGTGAGGACGGCGCGGACCGCGACCACGCCCACCCGACGCGGACGAATCTCGGCGATTGGCTCATGATTATCGATGAGAGCCATGTGACGACGCCGCAGATCCGCGCGATGTTCAACGGGGACAAGGCGCGGAAGGACGTGCTGGTTGAGCACGGCTTCCGGCTGCCCAGCGCGATGGACAATCGGCCCTTGCGGTTCGAAGAGTTCGAGGCGATCGTGCCGCGGATGGTGTACGTGAGCGCAACGCCGGGGCCGTACGAGCTTGAGAAGACGGGCGGCGAGATCGTCGAGCAGGTCATCCGGCCGACGGGGCTGGTGGACCCGGTCGTAGAGATCCGGCCGGCGCAGGGGCAGGTGGCCGACCTGCTCGAATCGTGTCGAGAACGGATCGAGCGCGGCGACCGAGTGCTAGTCACGGCCCTCACCAAACGGCTGTGCGAGGACCTGACCAACTACCTCGATCAGCAAGGCTTGAAGGTCCGCTACCTTCACAGCGAGATCGAGACGCTGGACCGCGTGACCATCCTGACCGATCTTCGGCTTGGGCTGTTCGACGTGCTCGTCGGCGTGAACCTGTTGCGCGAGGGGCTCGACCTGCCGGAAGTCTCGCTGGTCTGCATCCTGGACGCGGACAAGGAGGGCTATTTGCGTTCGGCGACGAGCCTGATTCAACAGATGGGGCGCGCCGCCCGGAACGCGGAGAGCCTGGTCGTGCTGTACGCCGACAAGATGACGCCCTCGATGCAGCAGGCCATCGAGGAAACCGAACGGCGGCGGGCGAAGCAACTGGCGTACAACGCCGAGCACGGCATCACACCCGAGACGATCATCAAAGAGGTCCGCCGGGGCATCGAGACCGAACTGAAGGCCCGCAAGAAGGCGCGCGCGGCCGTGGAGTCCGACGAGCCGGCGGTGTCGGCGGCGGATCTGCTGGCCGAGACCGAGGCCGAGATGGTCGCGGCGGCCGAGGCGCTCCGGTTCGAGGAGGCGGCGGCGTTGCGAGACCGGTCGCTGGCGCTCAAGAACATGCTGGCCGAGGCGATCGAGGGCGAGGTCGTGATGGTGACTCGCGCCGAGATCGAGTCGATGGGCGGCGGGAAGCGGGGCAAGCGGAAGCGGGGGTCGTCCGGGCCGCCCGGCGCGGCGGGGACGAAGGCGGGCAAGGGCAAGCGGCGGGGCTGAGTGCGCGGTCGCCGGCGCCGTGCCCTACCGTCTCGGCATGGCGTTCAACCAACCACTCCCGGGCGACTCGGCGAAGGGCGGCACGATCCGTCGGCTGGGTGTCTTTCTGATGGGTGTCGCGATCGGGTTTGTGATGCTCGGGCTGCTGCGCGCGGGCCGGCCGGCGCCGAGCGGCCCGCCGCCCGCGGGGTCACCCACAACGACCGAGACCGCGGGCGAATCCGAGGGCGAGCCGGCCGTCGAACCGGGCGGCTCGGAAGCGCCCGGGCCGTGACTACGCTCGGGGCCCGGAAGGATGACGCCCCATGGCCACGGATGACGCCGCCCCCACTGCCTCTCCCGCCGACACGATCGCCGAGCACCGCTTGACCGAACCGAAGCCCAAGCCGAAGCGCGCCTCCGAGGCCGAACGGCTGATCCGCGTTCGCGGCGCCAAGGAGCACAACCTCAAAGGCGTCGACCTCGACCTGCCGCGGGATCAGCTGATCGTGATGACGGGGCTGTCGGGATCCGGCAAGAGCTCGCTCGCGTTCGACACAATTTTCGCCGAGGGCCAGCGCAAGTACATGGAGTCGCTGTCGGCGTACGCACGGCAGTTCCTCGATCAGCTCAAGAAGCCGGATGTCGAGGAGATCGAGGGCATCCCGCCGACGATCGCGATCGAGCAGCGGTCCGCGGCGCACAACCCGCGGTCGACGGTCGCGACGACGACGGAGATCTACGACTACCTGCGGCTGCTGTACGCGCGGTGCGGGACGCCGTACTCCTGGGCGCCGATCAAAGAGAAGAAGGACGGCGAAGTGCTGGAGCGCGCGGGCACGCTGATCTCCGCGACGGCTGCGAGCCAGATCGTGGACGCGGCACTTCGGCTGGGCGCCACGCTGAGCGCCGAGCAGGACGACCCGGACGCGGGCGTGCGGGCAATGATCCTGGCGCCGGTGGTGCGCGACAAAAAAGGCTTCCACAAGGACGTCGCCGAGAAGCTCTTCGGCGACGGCTGGGGCCGGGCGCGCGTGAACGGGACGATCGTCGAGCTGCGCGAGGCGCTCAAGGAAGAGGGCGAGAACCCGCTCGGCCTCGGCCGGTACCACAAGCACACCATCGAGGCGGTCATCGACCGCGTGGTCATCCGCGAGGGCGCGCGGCAGCGGCTGGCTGAGTCGATCGAGGCGGCGCTGCGGCTGGGCGAAGGCTCGGTCATTGTCTCGGTCAACGACCCGAAGAAGAAGGACATCTGGAACGACCACGCGTTCAGCGAGAAGTTCGCCGACCCCGAGCGGCCCGAGTACGCGATCGATGAGATCAGCCCGCGGCTGTTCAGCTTCAACAGCCCGCACGGCGCCTGCCCGATGTGCCACGGGCTTGGCAGCATCCTCGAGTTCGATGAAGAACTCGTCGTGCCCGATCACGAACGACCGCTGCAACGCGGCGGGATCGCGCCCTGGAAGAAGAACGGGCCGGGCGGGATGATCTACCCGAAGAAGCTGCGCTGGTTCCTCCGGCACTGGGAACTCGACCCGCACGCGAGCTTCGGCGAACTGGACGAGGACGCGCAGCGCAATCTGCTCTACGGCACCTCGCCCGAGGAAGAAGAAGCCTGGGGCCTCTCGTGGCCGGGCGTGATCCCGATGCTGCACGCGTGGTTCGAGAAAACCGAGTCCACGTGGGTCAAGGATCACCTGCACCAGTACCAGAGCGAGAAGGTCTGCCCCGATTGCCTGGGCGAGCGGCTGCGGATCGAGGCGCTGCACGTGCAGGTGAAGAGCAAGCACAAGGCGGACTTCAAGCGCGTCGCCAGCGGCGCCGTGATCGGCCGACCCAAGAACGACGGCACGATGCTGTCGATCAGCGAGCTCGCGCGGCTGACGATCACCGATGCGGTCGCGTTCGTCGAGAAGCTCGAACTCACTAAAGAACAGGCGCACATCGCCGAGCCGATCGTGCGCGAGGTCGGTAACCGGCTGCGGTTCCTCGCGTCGGTGGGCCTCGAATACCTGAGCCTCGACCGGCGCACGGCCACGCTCTCCGGCGGCGAGGCCCAGCGCATCCGCCTCGCGACGCAGGTCGGCAGCGGGCTGGTGGGCGCGTGCTACGTGCTCGATGAACCCACGATCGGCCTGCACCAACGCGACAACGCGCGGCTGATCCGCACGCTGCGGCACCTGGCCGACATCGGGAACACGGTGCTCGTGGTCGAGCACGACGAGGACATGATCCGCGCGGCCGACCACGTGGTCGACATCGGGCCGGGCCCGGGTGTGCACGGCGGGCGCATCGTCGCGCAGGGGTCGATCGACGACCTGATCGCCGAGCCCGAGTCGATGACCGGGCGGTACCTGAGCGGCGAGCGCGAGGTGTCCATCCCCGCGAAGCGACGCAAGCTGAGCGAGAAGAAGGCGATCACGATCAAGGGCGCGAAGGCGAACAACCTGAAGTCGATCGACGCGGCCTTCCCGATCGGCGGCATGATCTGCGTGACCGGCGTGAGCGGGTCGGGCAAGTCGACGCTGGTGAACGACATCCTGCTGGAGGCCGCGGCGCAGAAGCTCTACGGCGGCAGACATCGCCCCGGCGCGCACACACGGATCAACGGGCTGCACCACATCGACCGCGTGATCGAGGTCGATCAGTCGCCCATCGGGCGGACGCCGCGGTCGAACCCGGCGACGTACACGGGCATTTTCGACGAGATCCGCAAGGTCTTCACGCAGACGAAGGAATCAAAGGTCCGCGGGTACAAGCCCGGGCGGTTCAGTTTCAACGTGGCCGCGCAGTCCGGCGGCGGGCGGTGCGAGGCGTGCCAAGGCCAAGGCGTCAAGCGGATCGAGATGCACTTCCTGCCCGATGTGTACGTCGAGTGCGAGGTGTGCGCCGGGCAGCGGTACAACCGCGAGACGCTGGAAGTCACCTA
>JBCBZM010000034.1:0-23454 GCA_039815345.1 Planctomycetota bacterium
CGTCCCCGGGACGCTCGATACACCCTCAAATAGGGATGCGATGCCCGGCGCCGATCGCAGCGGCTGGGCGAGCCTCGATGCGGCGGCAGCGACGATTGTGTTCCTGGCGTCCCCCCAGAACAGGTCGACTCGGGGCGGGTTGGTCCCGGTCTATGGCGGCGGATGACGGTCTGAGCGGACGTCCTTGCGGCCGAGGCGGCGCCGCGGGAGATCGATGTGCCTCGTGACGATTCTCAGAACCCGGACACCGGATCGGATCGGGCGCCCAAGCCGCGCCCGGGGCCGGATGATCCGACTGTACTCGTCGGCGGGTCTGGGTCCGGTTCATCGACGCCGGGCGGTTCATCTCCTCCGGACGATGACCGACCCGTGTCCGAACCGACCGAGATCGTTCCCGATGCCGAAGCGCGGCAGGCCGCCGAGACCGAACTGGCGGCGACCCGCGTGGAGGATTTATCCCGCTTGCCGATGCCCGACGGCGCGCGCCCGCCTGCCGATCAGCCGTCGGATAGCCAGCCGCCCGACGACGGGCGGTTGGTCGCGGGGTTGATGATCGGCGGGCGGTACCGGGTGATGTCGAAGATCGGCGCCGGCGCGATGGGCGAGGTCTACCGGGCCGAAGACCTGAAGCTCCATCAGGACGTCGCGCTCAAGTTCCTGCCGGCCGTGTTCAGCCGGAACGAGGACCGCCGCCGACGGTTCATCGACGAAGTGACCAACGCGCGCAAGGTCTCGCATCCGAATGTGTGCCGGGTGCACGACCTGGGCGAGTACGACGGGCGTGTGTTTTTGTCGATGGAGTACGTGGACGGCGACGATCTTTCGGCGTTGCTGCGCCGGGTCGGGCGTCTGCCGGAAGAGCGCGCGTTGGAACTGGCCCGTCAGTTGTGCGCGGGCATCGGCGCGGCCCACCGTGCGGGCGTGCTGCACCGGGATCTCAAGCCCGGCAACGTGATGATCGACGGGAAAGGCGCGCTCAAGATTCTGGACTTTGGCCTCGCGGTCGCGACGCAGCGCATCAAGGCGCCGGACGTCCGGGCCGGCACGCCCGCGTACATGGCGCCCGAGCAGCTCGCCGGCACCGAGGTCACCGAGCGCAGCGATCTATACGCGATGGGTCTGGTGCTGTATCAGATGTTCACGGGCCGACAGGCGTTCAAGGCCAACTCGGTGCAAGATCTTCGCCGCAGGCAAGAGCAGAGCGATATCGAAGACCCGTCCACGCTGGTCGAGAATCTCGACCCGGTCGTCGGTCAGGTGATCCTGCGATGCCTGGCGCCGGACCCAGCCAAGCGGCCGGCGTCGGCGTTCGAGGTCGCGCGGATGCTGCCGGGCGGTGATCCGCTTGAAGCCGCGCTCGCGGCGGGCGAAACGCCCGCACCCGAACTGGTCGCCGCCTCAGGCCGGATGGGCGGCGCGCACGGCGGACTGGTCTTCGGCTTGCTCGCCGCAATTCTTGTGACCGCCGGGCTGGTGCTGATGCTCCAACGATCGACTTCGATGATCGAGGTCTCGCCGCTTGAAAAGTCGGCGCCCGTGCTCGCGTACGACGCGGAGAACATGCTCGCGGCGCTCGGGTACACCGAAGCGCCGCGCGACCGGGCCTATGCATTCGATTTCTATGAGGAGTACATCCGCGAGATCCGCCGGGAGGACCCGAGCCCCGAACGATGGGGCCGGTTGCGCAACCCTCGTCCGGCGGCGATCGACTTCTGGTACCGCCAGAGCCCGCAGGTGCTGCGGCCGAATGGTCCGGCACGCCGCGTCAGCATGACCGATCCTCCGTACTCCACGCCGGGCGAGATCGCGGTCAGGTTGAGCCCGTTGGGCCAACTCCGCGAGTTGTATGTGTTCAGCCGCAGCGACAATGAAGCGGAGAGCGCTTGGTCCGACGCGTCGATCGAGCCCGATCCCGCGCCGCTCTTCGCGGCCGCGGATCTGGATATGGCCGAGTTCGAGCGGGTCGAGCCGAACCGATTGCCCGGCATCTCGTTCGATCAACGCGCCGCGTGGACCGGGGTGTACCCGGAAAGCCCCGATGTCGAGATCCGTGTCGAGGTCGCGTGGCTCGGCGGGCTGCCGGTTTCGTTCCGGGTGATCGAGAACCGCTGGCCGGTCGCATCGCTCGCCGCGCCCGACGCGGGGTGGATCCCCAACGAGACCGCGCGCATCGCGTCGGCCGCGTTCCAGAGCGTGATCGTCACGGCGGCGGGTGTGATGGCGTTCATCAACTTCCGTAAGCGTCGCGGTGACCGCAAGGGTGCCATCCGCGTCGGGCTCGTGGTGATGATCCTTGATTTCATCGCTGGCGTGCTCTCGGCGCATCTGGTGTGGGACGCGGTGCAACTGGTCGAGAATCTGCGGACGATCGCGGCGATGGCCGTGCTCCACGGCTTTGTGATCTGGCTGCTCTACATCGCGTTCGAGCCGTACGTCCGTCGCATCTGGCCTCAGACGCTGATCTCCTGGTCGCGGCTGATCGAGGGCCGATGGCGGGACCCGCTCGTCGGCGATCACGTTCTGATTGGCGTCGCGGTGGGGTGTGCCGCGGCGTTGTTCGTGACGCTCGCGCACTTTGCATGGCGCATCACCGGCTCTGCGTCCGCGGCGCCGCATGTGGACACGCTCGGTGTGCTGTCGCTCAATGGCGCTAGGCAGACCTTCGCGGCCGCCGCTGAAGTCGTGCCCCGCTCGCTGCTGGTCGCCGCGCCGGTCATCGCCGGGCTTGTTGTGCTCCGTCTCTGGCTGAAGAAAACGTGGCTGGCCGCGGGCCTGTTCGCGCTCGTGCAGTCGTTGGTGTGGTCCGCGCAGTTCGAGGCATGGAACGTCGGCGCGTTGCTGTTGCTGCTCATCATCGCCGGGCTGATCGTGTTCGTCGCGGTGCGGTGCGGGTTCTTGGCCGTAGCCGTCGCCTCGGGCGTCTACATCGCGCTGATGCGGATGCCGCTGACATTGGAAGCGACGTGGTACACCGGCGCTTCCGTGGTCACGCTGCTGGCGCTCGGCGCGATCGCCGCTTTCGCGGCCAACAACTCGCTGCGACGCACGTCCTCGCTGCGCCGCTCGCTCGCGTAGCCCGCTCACGCGGTGCGAGGCCCGATCAGACGCGGTGCTCGGTCGGCGCCAGCGTGCGTTCCACGGCTTCCTTGTGCTCGCCGTAGCCCTCGCGGCCCATCAGGCCGAAGGTCGCCTGCTTGCCCGTCTCGACCGCCGGCTGGTTATAGGTGTCGATGTTCAGCATCGCGCCCGCGTAGGCCGTCGCGACCTGCCAGAGCATGATGAACTCGCCCACGTGGTACGCGTCGATCTTCGGCATCTCGATGGTGAAGTTCGGTCGCCGACTCTCAACCAGCGCGTACTCGGTCGCGCGCTTCTCGGCCCGCAGCAACTCGGTCATGCTCCGGCCTTCCAGATAGCTCAGCGCCTCGACGCCCATGCCGGTCGGCATGTTGGTCGCGTCGCGCTCGCCGAACGACTCGACATCGATGAGCCCGATGACCTTGTCGTTCGGCCCTTCGCGGTAGAGCTGCACCTGCGAGTGCTGGTCGGTCGTGCCGAGGGCTTTGACCGGTGTGTAGCCGGCGTACACCTTCTCCCCGTCGAGATCGACCCGCTTGCCCAGCGACTCCGCCCATAGCTGGCGGAACCAGTCGGCGAGCAGGAACAGCCGATTGGCGTACGGCATCAGCACGTGATTGGTCTTGCCCTTGCGCGAGCCGAGTTCGACGAGCAGCGTCGCGAGCAGGGCGGCCGGGTTCTGTGCCAGTTCGGGCTGTGAGCAGCGTTGGTCCATCGTGTCGGCGCCGTCGAGCAGCGCGTCGAGGTCGATCCCGCCCATCGCGGCGCTGAACAGCCCGACCGGGCTGAGCACGCTGAACCGACCGCCGACGCCCTCGGGCACGGGCAGGGTCGCGTAGCCCGCTTCGTCGCAGATCGTGCGCATGGTGCCCTTGGCCGGGTCGGTGACGGCGACGACGTGCTCGCCATGCGCGTCGCCGAACTCGCGCTGCAGGTGCTCGCGGACGATCATGAACTGCGCAGCGGTCTCGGCGGTTTCGCCCGATTTGCTGATGACATTGAAGAGCGTGGACTTGAGCGACCCGCCGGCGGACTGTCGGCAGAGGTCGAGCACCGAGCCGAAGGCGTCGGGGTCGACGTTATCGACGACGAAGATCCGCGGGCCGCCGCGCTGGTCCGCCGAGAGGAGGTTGTACGTCGGCGGGTTGAGCGCGGCCTGGAGGGCGATGTTCCCGAGCGCCGACCCGCCGATGCCGAGCACGACGAGATTCTCGAACTTCCCACGTTTGCTGTCGGCGAGCGCGCGCACGGCGTGGACGTGCTCGGCACGCACCGGGTCGCGGGCGAGCTCGCGCCAACGCTCCCAGCCCGTTCCGCGAGAGGTGTTCAGCCGCTCGGTCAATGCCGCGGCGGCGCGGGCGAGGTCGGAATCCGGTCCGAGTCGGTCGGCGTCGAGCCCGTGCTCGCCCACCCGGCCGCTGAGGCAGTTGGCGTAGTCGATGGTCAGCATGGCGACAGCGTAGTGATCGTGCGAAGATCGCGTCCGACCGTCATGGCCGGGCGCCGAGACCGTGCGCCGTTGGCTATGCTCCGGCGGGCGCGGTCCGAACTGGCCCGAACCGGCCCCTCCCGGAGACCCGCATGATCCATCCATGGCACGAAGTGGTCCCGGGCGTTGAAGGGCACGAGCTGCCCGACGTCTTCAAGGCGATCATCGAGATCCCCAAAGGCTCGAGCAACAAGTACGAACTCGACAAGGGCTCGGGCCTGCTGCGGCTCGACCGGGTGCTCGCCAGCGCGGTCTACTACCCCGCGAACTACGGCTTCATCCCCCAGACTCTGGCCGAAGATGACGACCCGCTCGACGTGCTGGTTTTCTGCCAAGAGAAAGTCCCGCCGCTGTGTGTTTGCGAGGCGCGGATGATCGGCATGATGACCATGGTGGACGAGGGCCAGCCCGACCACAAGATCATCTCCGTGCTGATCAACGATCCCGAGTACGCGGCCTACCAGCGGGCCAGCCACTTCCCGCCGCACACGTTCAAGATGCTCAAGCGGTTCTTCGAGGACTACAAGCACCTGGAAGGCAAGGACGTAGAGGTAGACGAGATCATGCCCGCCGAGGCCGGCCACGCGGTTCTGGAAGACGCGCTGGCCCGGTATTCGCGCACCCGCCGCACGGGCGGCATGGGCGGCCTGCGCCGCTGACGGCCGAGATTCCTGCACACGGAGGCGACATGTTCCCCGAGATCGAACGAGTCCTGATCGACCGGGACAGCATCGCCCAACGCGTGGGTGAAATGGCGCAGGCCATCGCCGAGGACGTCGGCAATGAGCTCGCCGAAGAAGGCCGACCGCGTGACGACGCCGGACGGGTTGTGCTGGTGCCGATCCTGACCGGCGCGGTGGTCTTCGTGGCCGATCTGATCCGTGAACTGCCGCTGAAGATGAGCCTCGGGCTCGTCGCGGTCAGCAGCTACCCGGGCAAGAGCGTCGAGAGCAAGGGCGCGGCCCTCCGGGGCGCGCTGCCGCAGGACCTCGCCGGCCGTCACGTGCTCGTTGTCGACGACATCCTCGATTCGGGTGAAACGCTCGCCTTGGTCGAGCGGCTGATCCGCGAGCAGGGCGCCGCGTCCGTGCGCACGTGCGCGTTGCTGCGCAAGATTGTGCCCGGCAGGCCGCCCAAGCACGAGGCGACGTACACGGGCTTTGACATCCCCGACGAGTTCGTGGTCGGGTACGGGCTCGATTACGACGGCTACTACCGCAACCTGCCCGACATCGCGATTCTGAATCGGGACGCGATGTGACTGCGGGCGCCCGCATCCCCGTGGTAATCGGTTTGGCCGGCGGCATCGGCTCGGGCAAAAGCACGGTCGCCCGCGCGTTCGAGTCGCTCGGCTGTGTGGTCTCGGACTCCGACAAACAGGCCAAACAGGCGCTCGATCGCGACGATGTGCGTGCGACGCTGTCGCGGTGGTGGGGCGCCGAAGTGCTCGACGACGATGGTTGTGTCGATCGCGCGCATGTCGCGCGGATCGTGTTCGAGGACCCGAGCCAGCGCGCGCGGCTGGAGGATCTGATCCATCCGCTGATCCGCGAAGATCGTGCGGCGTTGGTCCGGGCGGCGGGCGACGCGCCGGCCGTCATCGTTGATGCGCCGCTGCTGTTCGAGGTGGGGCTCGACGCCGAGTGCGACGCGGTGGTGTTCGTCGATACGCCGTACCCCGATCGGCTGGCCCGGGTGCGTGCGTCGCGCGGGTGGGACGAGGCGGAGCTCGACCGCCGCGAATCGGCTCAGTGGCCCGTGCAACGCAAGCGGGAGGCGTCCCAATATGTCATCGAGAATGGCGGGGCTTTCGACGGTTCCGGCGTGGGTGGAGAGGTGCTCCGCGCGCGCGCTGAAACTGCTCTGGAGACGATTCTCACGGACGCCGATGAAGCCCGAGGAACGCCGAGCGATCGGGGGGCGTAACGGATCCTGGCAAGGCGGGCCCCGCCGTCGTGAACGTGGTACAATGCCGCGGGCAGGAATCCCAGGAGCCGCGTGAGACGGCGTTGTTTCCCGGGTCCCGCGTCTACACCTCCCACCCATCCATGCAATCGGGCGATGTATTCGGGCGTGCGTGCGGCGATTCGGCCGACGCCCCGGATTTGAAGAGATGTATTTGATCTGATTCGGAGAACCGAGGCGCGGCCGTCGATGGATCGGCGGACCGGCGCGAGTGGGATCGAGCGGGCCTTGTCGGCATGTCCGACCGCCTTCGATCTCCCAACGAGGACCGCACAGCGCGCGTGTTCGGCGAACAATCCGGACCGCGGGCCATCCCTCACAGGCCCGGCCATGAGCCGAGCCGGGACCCACCCACGCGGCGGACGCCCAAGGGACAAGGCCGATCGGCCCTGCCCGGCGCCCGCCCAGCAAGAGGCACCACATGCCCAAGGAAGCGACCGTGGCGGAAGCCGAGTCGAAAAGTTCATCGTCCAAGTCTTCGGCTTCGAAGGCGACCCCCCGGGCGAAGACCACACGCAAGAAAAAGGTCACGCGTTCGGCCGAGTCCGACTCGGGCGCGGCGACCACCAAGACGCCGCGTGCCGCCAAGAGCGCTGCTTCGAAGGCGAGCGAGTCTTCAAAGTCGTCGTCCGCGAAGAGCGAGTCGGCGAGCACCACGACCGAGTCGAAGCCCAGGGCCACGGCGTCGAAGCCGGCACGGAGTTCGTCCGAGTCGTCGAGCGCGTCGGACCGGCAGGCTTCGGACCGCGGTTCTTCGGACCGAACGTCGAGTTCAGGGTCGTCTTCGGGCTCGGGCTCGTCGGGAGGGGGGCACGGTTCCGGCCAGCACGGCTCGCGCTCCTCGTCCGGCTACAACGCGTCGAACAGTTCGGGCGGCGGTGGGGGTAGCGGTGGGGGTGACGGCCAACGCACGCGCCGCAAACGCAAGAAGCGCAAGGGTTCGTCCGGCGGCGGCATGGGCGGTGGTTCGCACATGACGGCCAGCGGCATCCCGTCGCACGTCCTGCCCAGCGATGAAGAGTTGGAACGCGAAGCGGCCGAGCTCGAGAAGATCGCCGCGAAGATCGATCCGGAGACGCTCAAGGATCAGGTCACGATCGGCGAACTCCAGCTCATGGAGATGGAAGAACTCTTCGAGGTCGCCGAGGGAGAAGGTCTCGAGGACTACCACCAGATCCCCAAGCAGGACCTGATTTTCAAGGTCCTCAAGACCCGCGCCACCCGCCTCGGCCTGATGTACGGCGAGGGCACGCTCGAGGTCATGCCCGACGGCTTCGGCTTCCTCCGCAGCCCCGAGCAGAGCTACCTCCACGGGCCGGACGACATCTACGTCTCGCCGTCGCAGGTCCGCCGCTTCGGCCTGCGCAAGGGCATGATCGTCAAGGGCGCCATCCGCCCGCCCAAAGAGAGCGAGCGGTACTTCGCGTTGCTGCGTGTGGAAGAGGTCAACGGCCGAGACCCGCGCAAGATCCACGAGCTGGTCAACTTCGAGGACCTGACGCCCCTGCACCCCGAGGAGCGGTTCATCCTCGAGACCGAGCCCGACGTGATCGAGACGCGCGTCGTCGATCTGGTCGCGCCGATCGGCAAGGGGCAGCGAGCGTTGATCGTGGCGCCGCCGCGAACGGGCAAGACCGTGCTGCTCCAGAAGATGACGCGGGCGATCACGCAGAACTACCCCGACGTCAAGATCATCGTCCTGCTGGTCGACGAGCGTCCGGAAGAGGTCACCGACTTCCGACGCAACACGGCCAAGGGCGTCGAGGTCGTCGCCTCCACGTTCGACGAGCAGTCCTCGCGCCACGTGCAGATCGCCGACATCGTCATCGAGAAGGCCAAGCGGATGGTGGAGTTCGGGGATGACGTGATCATCCTGCTCGACTCGATCACACGCCTCGCCCGCGCGTACAACGCCGAGATGCCGCACTCGGGCAAGATCATGACCGGCGGCCTCGACTCGAACGCGCTCCAGCGTCCGAAGAAGTTCTTCGGTGCGGCCCGCGCGATCGAGAAGGGCGGCTCGCTCACGATCATCGGCACCGCGCTGGTGGACACCGGCTCCAAAATGGACGAGGTGATTTTCGAGGAGTTCAAGGGCACCGGCAACAGCGAGCTGCACCTCGATCGGCGCCTGGTCGAGAAACGCATCTACCCCGCGATCGACGTCGCCGCCTCGGGCACCCGCCGCGAGGAACTGCTGATGGACCCGAAGGAGATCCAGCTCGTCTACCGCCTGCGCAAGGTGCTCAGCGACATGAACGTTGTCGAGGCGATGGAACTGCTCAAGAACCGGCTCGGCAAGGCCAAGACCAACGCCGAGTTCCTCGTGACCATGTCCCTTGGGTAAGCCGTGACGCAGGCTGCGACGAGTTCGGCGACGGACGTGCTCGCGGGCCGCGCGCCCGCGGGATCGACCTTCGGCGTGATGCTGCCCCTGTGCGCCACGCTCTGGGCGGCCTCGCTGGCCGTGCTCGGCTCGTGGTTCTGGCTCGAGGGTCCGTCTGCATGGCCGGTGGCGGCTGAGCTGTGCCGTGTCGCGGGATGGACCATCTCGGCGGCGGGCCAGCTTGTGTTCTTGTGCCTGGTAGCCGATCGTCTCTTCCCGAACGCCCCGCGCCGGGTCGTGCTGGCGATCGAGGGTGTGACGGCGTTGGCGGTGGTGATTGGGATGATCTGGCTGCTCGTCGCAGCGGCCGAACTGGCGATCGGAGCCTTACCTTGAGCATCGCCTCGAAACGGCGCAACGCACGGAGCCTGCGCGGCGCCTTGAAGATGACCCCCGGCGCCGTCGCGTGCCTGTGCCTGCTCGCCGCGGGAGTCATGGCGTCGCCGACGCACGCGCAGCCCGCCGAGCCGGGAGCGGCGGCGCCCGCGGCCACGCCGGGCAGCGCGATCGATCCCTCCGAGCTGGCCGCGCGGCAGATCGCCCGTGTGGCGTTGCTTGATCTTCGGCTTCGCCCCGCGCCGACGACGGGCGACTTCGAACTCGCTTCGGCGTTGCTCGCTGTCGCGCAGCGGTTCGCGCCCAACGACGCCGAGCTGTTGCGTCGGCGGATCGAAGCGGCGTACTCGGCCGGCGACGACGGCGCGGTGGTGGAGCTGTCGCGGCAGCTCGTCCGGCTGGATCCGCGCGACGAGTCGGCGCTGCTCCGTGTCATCGCCGCGAACATTAACAAGAGCCAGACCGTCGAGAGCCGCCTCGGCGCGTACCGCAACATCCTCGAATCGACCACGGCCAACCTGAGCGACGGCTTGCGCAGCCGGCTCGCGGTCGATGCGGCGCTCTTGGCCCGAGAGCTGGGCAACGACGCACAGTTCGCCAATCTGGTTTCGTCGGCCGTGCGGCTCGATTCGACCAATAAGTCGGCCGCGACGCTCGCGCTGAACTACTTCCTGCAACGCCGGCCCGACGACCTCGTTGGTCAGGCCCAGTTGCTGTTCAATCTCGTCTTGGCCGATCCGTTCGATCCGCTCAGCCATATCCGGCTGTATCGCATCGCCTCGGCGACGGGCGCGTACAACGGCGCGTACCGGCATCACCAGGCCGCGACATCGATTCTCCAGTCCTCCCGCGGCGGTGTCCAAGAGGAGATCCAAGACGACGGGCTCGTGCTCACATGGCGTGTTGCCGGGCCCGAAGCTGTTGCGCAGGGTCTCACGGCGCAGCTCACCGCCGAGCGGGAGGCCGCGCAGCGTTTGCTGGAGAACAGCGAGAAGCTCGGGCTCCCGCTCGACGACATCACGCGCCCCGAGGACACGCGGCTGACGTTCACGCGGGAGCTGACCCGCCTGTTCGCCGCGCACGCCGCGGGCGACGAGGAACTGGTGCAGGTTTCGTCGGTCGAGTATCTGGCGATCACACAACAAGCCATCCGCGACCTCGGCGAGCTCGTGCGCGAAGCCGAGCCCGAACAGCGTGCCGAGCTCAACCGGCAGGGCCTGATGCAACTCGTCGAACGCTTCGCCATCCAGGCGGTCATCGGCTTCGGTGTCGAGCAACTCGAAGCCGGCCTCGCCTCGCTGCAGCAGGCCGGCGATCTGCCGCCCGAATCGCTCGAGGTGCTCCGTGGTCTCACGCTCTTGAGCCAGGGCCGCGACGCCGACGCCGCCGCGGTGTTCGAGGCCAACCCGCAAGGTTTGCCGGGCCTGCGCGAGCTGGGACTGCTCGCCGCGTACGTCCGTGCGGGCCGACTCGAAGAGGCCGCCGAACTCGGGCTGCAGATCGAGCGTGCCAACCCGCTGACCGTGTTCGGCGCCTGGGCCTGGAGCCAGCGTCAAGCCGCGCTCGGCGGGCAGGCGTTGTTGGATCAGGACACGCTGCAGCTCGAGAACCTGCTCGCGGGTTGGCCGCGCTGGCTGTTCGAGTTGTTCGAGGGCACGTCACGGTTCTTGCATCTGGATGTCCGCCCGGTCACCAAGGCGATCGACCCGCTCGGCTCGGCGGTTTATCGAATCGAACTGCGCAACATCTCGACCGCGCCGCTCGCGGTGGGCAGCGACGCGACGATCAACTCGAAGCTGCTGCTCACGCTCGGCATCGATGCGGGCGTGGGCAAGATCGGCGAAGACCCGTCGCCCGAGGTGCTGCACCTCGACCGCCGGATTCGGCTCATGCCCCGCGAGTCGATCATCGTCGATGTACCGTCCGATGCGGGCTACACGGGCTGGCTGGCGGAAACAGCGGCGGACGAGGTGGTGCGCCACCGCGCGCAGATCATCCAGGGGTTCCGCATCGGCGAGCGGTCGCTCTACGAGCCGGGCGCCTTCTCAACGCTCGCGACCTCCGGCACGATCATGCGGCTGCGCCTCCCGGAGACCGGCCTTTCCCCCGAGCAGCTCCGTATCCGCGCCGCCGAGGCGCCGCCGTCGCGGCTGCCGTGGGTCGCCGCCGCCCTTCGCGCCGGCCTGTACGCCGCCGGCGACGGGATGGAGCTCACCGAGTCGCAGGCCCGCCCGATCATCGACGAGATCGTGAAGCGGTACCCGGCGCTCGATGTGGAGACCCGGGCCGCGCTGCTCGGCATCATGCCCCACGCGGGGCAGTTCGCGTCGATGGCGCCCTTCGACGAGGTCGCGGAGAACGACGAGGACCCGGGGCTGCGCCTGGTGGCGTTGGTCTCGCGGGTGCGTTCGGTGGAGTCGCCCGCGCTCGGCCGGGCCGCGTCGGACGAGGACCCACTGGTCGCTCGGTTCGCGTTGCTGCTCGCCGAGCGTCTCGAGGCCGGGGACATCGGGTACGCCGGCGCCGGGCCCGAGATCGACGGGCTGCGCACCGATGCGCGTCCCGAGCGATAATCGCTCGGATGCCCCGGCCGCCTGAAGATTCACCGAGTACCGACGGCCCGGACACCGATCGTGCAGTGCCGACGCAGGCTTCATCGTCGAAGCGCGCGCGCACGATCGTTGCTTACGCCTTGACGGGTCTCGCGCTCGCGGCGGTCGGCGTCGTGGTCGTGCGGCAACGCGATGCCTTCGCCGATGCGCTCGCCGCCGCGGCGCAGGCGCCGGCGTGGCTGTTCGCGCTCGCGCTGTTGCTCCCGCTCATCAACTGGTGGCTGGTCGCGATCTCCTTCTGGCTGATGAACGCGCGCTACTCGCCGACGCCCCTGCGCGAGAACGTCGCGCTGATCGCTTCGGCGTGGCTGCTTAACTATCTCCCCATGCGTCCGGGCATGATCGGCCGCGTCGCGTACCACAAGAAACGCCACGGCATCCCCGTCTCGTCTTCCATCCGCATCCTTTTCGAGCTGACGGCTATGAGCGGCGTCGCGATGCTGCTCATGCTCGTGATCGCGCTGGCCGTGGGGCACTGGGCGCCGGGCGTGATGCAGACCTCCGGCGCCTGGGCGTGGTGGACGATCCTGTTCGCGCCGGCGTTGCTTTGCACGGTGTTGGGCGCCGCGGTGCGCGGGCTGGCCTCGGGCGAGGTCTGGTCGCGCTGGGCGTGGACGGCCGCGGTCCGCTACGCGGATGTCGCGGTGTGGGCGGCCCGGTACGCGGTGGTGTTCGCGTTGGTCGGCGCGCCGCTCGGCCCGCGGGAGGCGGTGGTCGTCGCGATCGTGAGCCAGATCGCGCTGCTGCTCCCGGTCACGGGCAACGGGCTGGGCGTGCGCGAGGCGGCGGTGGGCGCGGTCGCCGGCGCGATGCCGGCCGTGGGCCTCTGGTTCGGGGCCGACCTCGGCGGCGGTACGGGCGGAAGCGGAGCGATGGAGGGCGCCGAGGAGGTCGTTGCCGCGGCCGAGGCCCGGGCCGCCGTCGCGGTTGCCGCCGATCTGGTCCACCGCGGGTTGGAGGTCGCGGTCGCGGTCCCGGTCGGCCTGCTGGGCTCGGCGTGGCTGAGCCGAAACATCGCCCGCACGCCCGGGGCTGTTCTCGAATCGAGCGCGGATTCAGAATCGGGCCTGGCGAGCGAAGAGAGGCCCTCCGAAGCCTCCTAAGCCGCGCGGCGCCGAATCCTTCGATCGGGCTGGCGCCGATCACCGATCCGTCCGATACCCGGATTCGTACGGCTCTCTAGAGACGCCGGCGGTCGGACCGCCGGTCTCGCACGCCCGGGACGCCCATGGTCAGCAAGATCGAACAAGACCACCAGCGCTTCCGCCAGATCGTGCGCGGCAAGATCCGCGACGACCTCCGGCGGTTCCTGTCGCGCGGCGAGCTCATCGGCCGCGAGGGCAAGAAGTTCGTGTCGATCCCGGTCCATGACATCGACATCCCGACGTTTCGTTATGGAGACAATAGCGGCGGCGTCGGTATGGGCGAAGGCGACGAGGGCGAAGCCGTTCCGCAGCAGGGACAGGGCGACAACGCCGGCGGCGAGCAGGACGGCAAGCACATCGCCGAGGTCGACGTGACCATGGAAGAACTCGCCGACATCCTCGCCGAGGAACTCCAACTCCCGCGCATCGAGCCCAAAGGCCAACACCGCGTGACGACCGTGCGCGATAAGTACACCGGTATCCGCAGCGTCGGCCCGGCCTCGCTCCGCCACTTCAAACGCAGCTACCGCGAGGCGCTCAAACGACAGCTCGCGATGGGCGACTACAACCCCGACGACCCGGTCATCATCCCCATCCGCGAGGACCTGCGTTTCCGCAGTTGGAACGAGGTCAAGAGCCCGCAGTCCAACGCGGCGATCATCTACATGATGGACGTCTCGGGCTCGATGGGCGACGAGCAGAAAGAGCTCGTGCGCTTGCAGGCGTTCTGGATCGACACGTGGCTCCGTCGGAACTACGAGGGCGTCGAGAGCCGCTACGTCGTGCACGATGTGCGCGCGGGCGAGGTCGATAAAGAGACGTTCTACAGCCTCCGCGAGGACGGCGGCACCCGCATCAGCTCCGCCTACACGCTGTGCGCCGAGATGCTCGACGAGCACTACGACCCGGCCGATTGGAACACCTACCTGTTCCACTTCTCGGATGGCGACAACTCCAGCGAGGCGGACAACCGCCAGTGTGTGAAGCTGATCGACGAGAAGCTGCTGCCGCGGTGCAACATGTTCGGGTATTGCCAGGTTGCCTCCGCCTACGGCTCGGGCAACTTCATCAACGTGGTGCACGAGGCCTTCCCCGACGGGCGGCGCGACGAGCAGGGCCCGCGCCTCATCACCAGCCGCATCAACGGCCGAGACGACATCTACGAGTCGCTCCGCACCCTGTTCAAGGCCGGCCGATAGCCGCGGGTTGGACGCGGGCCTCCGCATCCGCTCAGATCGGTTGCATCCGGCATCGCCCGCGGGTACGAAGCTGTCCGGGGCGTCGTGTCGCGCCCGGAAAGGCCCGGTCCGCTCGGCGTGATGCTCTTCCCGCTCTATGGCGTGCTTGTGTGGTGGCTGGTCTTCCGAGGCCGGCGGCGGTGGTCAGGCCTGGGCTGGCTGGCCGCGGGTGAGGCGGTGCTCGCGATGGTCGCGCTCTTCCATGCGCAGCTCGGCAAGTGGGGGAGCATCCAGATCGAGTCGCTGCAACTCCTGCTGTACAGCTACGCCGGATTGCTCGCGCTCGTGGGTGTCTTTCTGTTTGTGCAGCCCCGGGTCTACGCGGTCCGCGGCCGCAGGCTGTGCCGAGCGTGCGGGTACGACTTGGTGGGCATCATCGAAGACAAGCCGACCTGCCCCGAGTGCGGGAAGACCTTCGACCCCGAGGTGTTCAAGCCCGCCCGCCCGAACGGGAGCGTGCGCGAGTCGCAGCTTTCGCGATGGGCGCCCGAGACGCCCGAAGGCTGAGACGCGATCAGCCCTTCCCGTCAGCCGCGGATTGTCCGCCACACGACGCCCGTGATCAGCACCAGCATGGGCAAACCGAGGATCACACCCCAGCGCAGGCCCGTGACGTAGCCTGTGTCCAGCGGGCGGATGAGCGGGACCGAACTGGCGGCCGCGCTGCGCGCGATCGCGTCATCGCGTCCGGCGAGCCACAGGACCGACGCCTCAAACAGCTCGGCGTTGCCCGGGTGCCGGGGCGCGAGTCGGCCGTCCACGTTGACCACGGGCGCCGAGACATTGTCTGTGAACCAGGTGTTGGCGCCTACAACCACGACGCGGGCCGGGTCACCCGTGCGCGGATCGAACAGGCCTGGCCGTTCGACCGCCGCGGCCAGCAGCCAGGTGTCGGCCCGCGCATCGCCTTCGCCGCTGTTGTCGCTCGGATCGAACGTCGGCGGCGACGCCACGAGCGGGCGTGACTCGACGGGCGTGCGCCAGAACTCCAGCCAGCTCGATTCGGCCCACAGGCTGCGGTCGCCCGCGACCTCCAGCAACGGCGTGGCTTGTGCGCCCGGTTCGATCGTGAGCGGGACCGGCCAGTCCAGACGCGTCGGCAAGCCGGCGATCGCCGCGAGCAGCGGGTGCGGCCCCGGTTCCGCTCGCGCGACGATCGCGGGGTCGACCACACGCCCGGTGGGCGATGACGGCGCGACACGCTCGCGCAGCAGCGGGGCGCCCGTGCGCGCGCTCAGGCCAAGCGATTTGACCACGCGAGCCTGCGGGTCGTCCTCGCCGAATGAAGGCAGTGGGGAAGGGATCAAAGAGAGCAGCACCGGCTCGCCGCGGTCCAACACACGCCGCACCGCCGAAGCAAGCGCGTTCGTGCGCTCAACGCCGGTCGTCTCGGCCCGCTCGTCCAGCGCCGGGCTCGAAGCCCCCGCGTCCGTGCCCAAGACGGCGTACACCACGGGCCGCGTCGCCGAGGGATCCAGCGATTCCAACGGCGGCGCGTTCTCGTCCAGCACCGTCGCCCACTCGACCACATCGATCCCGCGGAGCGCCAGCCTCGCGAGCAGCAGCGTGAAGACATCGGCATCGCCGACGAACCGCGCGGCCTCCCCGTGCATCAGCACGACGATCGGGTGGTCGTCTCGGCGGACGGCGTCGATGGCGCCGGCGAGCAACGCCTCCGCCCGCTGGCGGACATCCACGCGGCCCGCGCCCACTGCGTCGGCGACGGCGGTCGGGTTGAGCAGCGCGTCGAGGTCCACCGCCGTCACGCCGCGCGGGCCGGTCACGATCGCCGCTTCGCCCGACCGCAGCACGCGATCGACGCGCACGGCGTCGGGGGTGCGAAGGCGGTCGAGGGCGTCGGCCTGGGCGGCGAGCCGTTCGCGTCGGCCGGTGAGCGCCGGCGCCAGCGAACGGGCCAGATCCCGCGCGGCCGGATCAAACCGGCTGCCCTGTGCGATCGCGTCGAGCCCCCGCGCGATGGACGCCAGATCGGACGTCACGGCCAGCAACGCCCGCCGGGCGATGCGCGACGTGTTCTGCAGCACCGACAGATCGCCCGCTTCGAGCGACGCCCGCAACGTGCGCACGCGGCTTTCGGCTTGCGCGATCGCAGAAGACTGCGTGCGTAACGCCCGGGCCCACTGGGCAACGGTGTCGGCGATCGGGTCGGTCGGGCCGAGCGCACCTGCGAGTTCGTCGACGCGCACGCTCAGCGCGTCCAGCGTTGCGGGCAGGTCTGAGAGCGCGCCGGCCGCTTCGCCGATTGTGTGGTTGTGCTCTTCGAGCAGCGGCCGCTCGCGCTCCGCGAGGCGCGAGCGCAGGTCGTCCATCGCACGCGCGCCCTCGACGCCGGCGAGATCGATGACCGTGACATCCAGCCGATCGCTAGCCGAATCGATGCGGTCGAGGATCTCGGCGAGCTGCGCTCGGACCCACGGCGCCGTGCGCTCGAAGTCCGCGGAGATGACCACCTCGTACGCCGCCGTCGGGTCGGCGTTGATATCGGTGAGCAGGCGTTCGGTGCGCGGCGCCAGGCGATGGGCTGCGGTCGCGGTCACGTCGTGCCTGGAGCCGGCCCGTTCGGCTACGAGCGTGAGGACCAGAGCGCACGCCGTCGCCGCGAGCAGCGCGAGCAACGCCGACAGGCCCGAGAGCCATCGGCGGCCTCGGCCAGAACGGGGCGCGGCGGATGTCTGGGCTTCCGTGCTCATCGCCACCTCCGGCTTTGCTGAACGAGCGCGGCGGCGGCGAGCGTCCAGAGGGTCCACGCGCCGAAGAAGCCGACGTGGGCGGTGTCGATAATCCCGGCTCCGAACTCGCGGGCGCGGACAGAGATGGACGTGGCCGCGAGCCAGCCGGCGTACGGCTGCGGCAGCCGGGCCGCGCCCTCATCGGTCAGCAGCAGGTGCCCGACGATGACCAGGAACGCGACCAGGAAGGCGAGCGTCTGGCTCGAGGTGCAGGCCGAGGCCAGCGTGCCCACGCCGAGGTACAGCAGCCCGACGAGCGCGAGGCCTAGGTAGCCCGCAAGGATCGGCCCCGGATCGGGCGCGGGCTCGGCGAGGCGGTAGAGCAACGCGATGTAGACGGCCGTGGGCGCGAGGATGACGGCCAGGCACCCCGCGGCGCCGAGGTACTTGCCCAGCACGACCGTCAGATCCGAAGCGGGCGAGGTCATGAGTGTTTCGAGCGTGCCGGAGCGAGCCTCTTCGCTGAACAGCCGCATCGAGATCGCGGGCGCCACGACCGCGAGCAGCGAGGCGGCGCCCGCGAAGAACCCGCCGAGCGTGGCCGGGGCGCCGGGTTCGAGCGTGCTGAGCGCAAAGACCGCGCCCGTCAGCGAGAGGTAGAGCGCCGCAACGATCCATCCGACGGGCAGCCGGAAGTACGAACGGAGTTCGCGGGCCGCGATGGTGAGCACGCCGGTCATGGCGCCCCCCCGTCGGCGCCGGCGTTCGGGCCGGTGTCGGCGTCGGCACACTCGGCCTCGTCGGCCAGATGCACAAAGAGCTCTTCGAGCCCGACCGGCTCGCGGGCGAGTTCGCGGATCGGCGCCGGCTGGGCGGCATGCGCGAGCGATTCACGCAGATCGCCGGCGTCGGGCGCCACGCGGACGGTCAGCCGGCTCCACGCGGGGTCGCCCGCCGCCGGGGTCCAGTCGATCCCCGTGACGCCCGCGACCTTGCCGAGCCGTTCGAGGGTTTCCTGCACGGCCGCGGCGGGTGAGGGGCCCCCGATCTGTCCGGTGCGGAGTTCCAGGGTGTACGGCGCCCCGACGACGCGGGCGGCACGGGCGATCAGATCAGCCGGGGAGCCCACCGCGCGGACCTGGCCGGAGACCAGCATGACGACGTCGTCGCAGACCCGCTCGATCTCGCTGAGCACGTGGGAGGAGATCAGGACGGTGCGCGCGCCGGACTTGCCTGTGTCTGACGCGAGATCGCGGATCAGGTTGCGCAGTTCGCGGACCTGGGAAGGATCGAGCCCGTTGGTCGGTTCGTCGAGGATGAGCACGGGCGGCTCGTGAACCAGGGCGGCCGCGAGACCGACCCGCTGGCGGAAACCTTTGGAGAGCTTGCCGATCCGGCGATGGGCAACGCGGTCGAGTTGGGCCTTGCCGATGGCCTGCGCTACGGCCGCCCTGCGGGCACGAAACCCCACACCGAACAGCCGCGAACGGTAGTGGAGGAACCCGCGGACGGACATTTCGTCGTAGAGCGGGGCGGATTCGGGGAGGTAGCCGATCGCGCGTCGGGCGCGGCGGGGGTGCTCGGCGAGGTCGATGCCTTGGACGGCGGCCGAGCCCGCGTCGGGCGGTCGGAAGCCGGTGAGGATGCGGAGGGTGGAGGACTTGCCGGCGCCGTTGGGCCCGAGAAGTCCAGCGACACGGCCCGTCTCGATGGCGAACGAGACCCCCCGGAGCGCCCGGATTGAGCCATACGACTTCCAAAGGGAGCGTGCTTCGATCATGAACTGGGCACAGTAGCGGGTATGGAACATCCGATGATGAACGGACGGACGAAGTGATGAGGACCGGGGCGTGATTTCGGAGTTTCGGCGGCGGGTTCGCCGAATCGGACGCCCAGGCGCTCGGCGCGCCGCGGTACACTTCAGCCGTGCGAGGGCGCGACCCTGCACGGATCGATCAAGAGCGGAGCCCGCGGCGGGACTCCGGGGGCAGGCTTGGGCGGGGTATGTCTGAAGGACGCCCGAAAATCCTGATGATCGAGGGCGCGGGCATCCCGGCCGAAGACATCCGTGCGCGCCTCGGCGCCGCCTTCGAGATCGTGACCGCGACCGCTGGCGCCGACGCGGGTGAGCTCGACGCGACCGGGTTCGACGCGGTGCTGGCGCCGCCGGATCGGCTGGAGCGGCTGACCGGCGATGTGGGCGCCCGGCTGCTGAATTCGATCGGCGAGGGCGTCTGCCTGATGAACCCGCAGGGCGGGCTGGTCTGGGCCAACGACCGCTTCCGGGCGCTGACCGAGGCCTCGCGCGAGCGGCTGGCAGCGGTCGCGAAGGAATCGACCGACTGGTTTGCGCAGCGGCTCATGCAGCCCGGCGCCAAGCTGGCCGAACTGACGTGCAAGTTCGAGCTGTCTTCGGGCGACCACGAGGAGCAACTCGAGATCTACATCTCGCCGGTCTCGCGCGAAGCGGGCAAGCAGCAGGAGGCAACAGGCCGCGCCGCGAGTACGCGACCGAAGGTCGATCAGCTCGCGATCGTGGTCCGCGACGTCACGGCGGCCAAGCGGCGGCTGCGGAAGATCGACGCGATCGACCGGGCGGGCGCCGCGCTGGTCCGCATCGACGCCAAAGAAGTCCGCGATATGAACGCGATCGAGCGGTTGGGGCTGCTCGAGCGCAAGCTCGTCGCGATGTTCCACGAGCTGCTCAACTTCGATCACTTCAGCGTGCGGTTGTACGACGAGAGCACGAACAAGCTCGAGTTGGTCATCCAGTCGGGCCTGCCGCCCGAGGCGGCCGACTTCGACATCTTCCCGGGCGCCGAGGGCAACGGGATCTCGGGCTGGGTGTTCTCGACCGGTCGCGGGTACATCTGCGAGGACGCATTGGCCGACGATCTGTTCCTGCCCGGTCTCGAGGGCGCACGGAGCTCGCTCACCGTGCCGCTGCGATTGCACGACCGCGTGCTGGGTGTGCTGAACATCGAGAGCTCCGACGCGTCGGCGTTCAACGAGGAGGACCGCCAGTTCGCCGAGATCTTCGCCCGCTACATCGCGATGAGCCTGCACATCCTCGACATGCTCGTGGTCGAGGGCTCGAACGTGAACCAGGAGGTCAGCGGCCGGGTGCAGAGCGAACTGGCCGAGCCGCTGGAAGACCTCATCCAGGAAGCCGAGTGGCTGGATACCTGCCCGCTCGGGTCCGACCCCGAAGCCGCGGCCCATGTCGAGCGGATCAAGGCGGACATCGCGGCGATCCGCGACAAGATGAGCCGTGTGACCTCCGGCCCCCAGACCTTGCTGGGCGTGGAGCGTGCGCTGGCCGACCGGGAGCGCGACCCGGTGCTGGACGGCCGGCGCGTCTTGGTCGCCGACGACGAGCCACGGATTCGGCACATCCTGCGGGACGTGCTGCGCGGGCGTGGCTGCGACGTCGTCGTCTGTGCGCACGGCGGCGAGGCGATCGACGAACTCGACCGCGTTGCAAGAGGTGAGATCGCCGCGTTCGACCTGGTCCTCAGCGATATCAAGATGCCCGACCGCAACGGGTACGAGGTCTTCGCCGCGGCACGCAAGAGCGAGTCCGCGGTTCCGGTGATCCTGATGACCGGCTTCGGGTACGACCCACACCACTCGATCGTGCGAGCTTCGCAGGAAGGTCTGGAGGCGGTGCTGTTCAAGCCCCTGCAGGTCGAGCAGTTGCTCGACGCGGTGCGCAAGGCGCTCGTCTCGCACGAGACTGCGAACTCCTGAGGCTCCCCTGTCTGAGGCCCATTGACGGTCAGTCGTTTTTGATCGCAACCAGCACGCGCGGGTGGCCTTCGAGGTCGTCCAGCACGTCGGCATTGGCGACGGCGTCGTGCGCCAGGGCCCGCGCGAGGGCTTCCTCCGTGCGGCTGGCCGCGAGTTCAACAAGCAACGCGCCGCCGGGGCGGAGGTGCCCCCATGCCTGTTCGATGAGCGGGCCGGCGTAGTCGAAGCCGTCGGCGCCGCCGCGGAGGGCAGATTCGGGCTCGTGCTCGCGCACGTTCGGCGCGACGCGGGCCCATTCGTCATCGGGAATGTACGGCGGGTTCGAGAGGATCAGATCGAACGGCGCCTCGCCTTCCAGCGGCGCCAGCAGGTCGCCTTCGCGGAACTCGATCCGATCACTGACATCGTTGGCCTCGGCGTTTTGGCGCGCCACGTCCAGCGCATCGGCGGACAGATCGGTCGCGATGACCTGCGCGGTGGGAAGGTTTTTGGCCAGGGCGATCGCGATGGCGCCGCTGCCCGTGCCGATGTCGGCGATGCGGAGGTTCCGGCTCTCCGTCTCGGCGCCGCGGGCGAAGTGCTGCAAGACCTGCTCGACCATCGTCTCGGTCGCGTCGCGCGGGATGAGGCAGCGTTGATCGACATAGAACCGCAAGCCGAAGAACCAAGCCTCGTTGGTGAGGTACTGCACGGGTTCGTGCGCCAAGGCACGTTTCACGAGGTCGCGGAGTGTCTCGCGTTCTTCGGCGGTCGCCGGCCGATCGGGGTCGAGGTAGAGCCGCATGCGGTCGCAGCCGAGCACGTGCGTCATGAGCATCTCGGCGCACAACTGGTGCTCGTCGAGCTGCGCGGCCGCGAAGCGCTCGGCGATCCACGCGAGCAGGCGACGGGTGGTCCAGGTTTGCGCGGGGGCGGTGCTCACTACTCGGGCCAGAACCCGTCGGCGTAGACCATCTCGCCGTCGATGTACGTGCGCACGACGCGGGTCTTAAGGATTTCCGCGGGCTCGACCGTCATGATGTCGTGCGTGAGCACAACAAAGTCGGCCCGCTTGCCCGGCGTGAGCGAGCCGACAAGGTCCTCCATAAACGCGGCCTTGGCGGCGTCGAGGGTCATGGAGCGGAGCGCTTCTTCGCGTGTCATGCGTTCGTGCGCGAGCCAGCCGCCCTCGGGGTAGCCGGTCTCGTCTTGACGGGTGACCGCCGCGCAAAAGCCACGCAACGGCTCGTGCGGCTCAACGGGGAAGTCGCTGCCCGCGGGGATCGGGATGCCCGTCTGCAACAGTGCCGCCCAGGCGTACGTGCCGAGGGCGCGTTCGTCGCCGATGCGGTCCGCGACCCAGCGCATGTCACTCGTCGCGTGCTTGGGTTGCATCGAGGGCAGGACGCCGAGCTGCGCGAAGCGGGGGATGTCGTCCGGGTGGAGCATCTGCGCGTGCTCGACTCGGAATCGGGCGTCGGCGAGGTCGAGGCCGGTGGACTCGGCCGCGCGTGCGTAGGCGTCGAGCACTTCGCGGTTGGCGCGGTCGCCGATCGCGTGGGTGCAGACCTGATAGCCGCGTTGGAGGCCGTGGGCGGCGACGGATTCGATCAGCCCCACCTCGCTGACGGCCAAACCGGTGTAGGGCTCGCCCGCGTCGTCGGTCTTGCGGTCGTCGTACGGCTCGAGCAGCCAGGCGCCGCGTGAACCCATGGCGCCGTCCATGTAGAGCTTGCACGCGCGGACCTGCACACGCTCGCCCGCGTACGGCTCGTTCTGATCGAAGTACCGGACGGCGTACGCCGCCGAGAGGACGGCGTACACGCGCAGCTTGAGCTCGCCCGAGTCGGCCATCTTCTTGTAGAGGTCCGCGAGCTGCGGGCTGACGCCCATGTCGTGCACGCCCGTCAGGCCCGCGCTGAGACAGCGTTCCTGGGCGGCGAGGGTGACCTTCACGCTGTCGGCGAAGATATCGTTCGGGATCGCGCGTGCGACGAGCGTCTCGGCGTTATCGACAAAGACGCCGGTCGGCTTGTTGTTGGCGGTGCGGATGACCTCGCCGCCCGCTGGGGACTCGGCCGAGGCGTCCACGCCCGCGCGCCGCATCGCCTCGGCGTTACCCAACGCGGCGTGGCCGTCCACGCGGCTGAGCCACACGGGGTGGTTCGGCACCGCTTCGGACAGGCGATCGTGCGTCGGCAGCTCGCGGCTCGACCAAGACTCATGGTCCCACCCGCGGCCCAAGATCCACTCGCCCTCGGGCGTCTCGGCGGCGCGATCGACCACGCGCTGGATCACTTCGTCGTAGCTCGTCGTGCCGGCTAGGTCGACCACGCCCGTACTCAGCGAGCCGAGCCCGCCGAGGTGCCCGTGGGCGTCGATCAGTCCCGGCAGCACGGTCGCGCCGTTGAGCCGATCAACGCGCGTGCCCTTGCCGACGAGTTGGAGGATGTCGTCGTTGGAACCGACGGCCGTGATGGCGCCGTCCTCGATGGCCATGGCCTGAGCCCGCGGGCGGTCGGGGTCGACGGTGTGGATGTTGGCGTCGAGAAGGACGAGGTCGGGTTGGGCGAGGGTGGTGGCCGCGGTGATCAGTATTGCGGTGAGGGTGAAGAAGCGGGTCATGCAGTTAGCGTAGCGGGAGCGTGCAAGGGTCGGCGCTCCGGTTTCCTCTCCCCTTGGGGGAGAGGATCGAGGTGAGGGGTCTTCGTGTTCTACCTCTGCTTCAAGTCTTGAATGCGAGAGTGATGTAGGGGGCGGAGTAGGGGGAGGACCCCTCACCCCAG
>JBCBZM010000090.1:0-12613 GCA_039815345.1 Planctomycetota bacterium
CCGCGAGCGTGACCGAAGTCGCCGAAAAGTCCACCGGCGCCGCCAACGCCGCCCGAGACGCGGGCGAACAGGCCGGCAGCGGCGGCGAGGTCGTCGAGAACACCATCCACGAGATGAACGCCATCTCCTGCACCGCGGCCGAGACCTGCCCGGTCTGCTCTTCCTGACGGGTCATGCCGGCGGCCATCTGCTCGGCCGAGGCGGCGATCTCCGTCGCGCTGGACGCGACCTGGTGCGACGCGTCGCGGACGTCGCCGATAATCGTGCGGAGCCCGTCGAGGAACGTGTTGAGCCAGTGGGCGAGGCGACCGATTTCGTCGCCGCGGCTGATGTCCAGACGCTTGGTCAGATCGCCGTCACCGGTCGCGACATCTTGGACCATGGCGACCAGATTGGTCAGCGGCTTGGTGAGCAGGTACCGCAGGACAAAGATGAACCCGAGCCCGCCGGCGAGCAGCAGGGGAACCGTGAACATCATGCCGCGCTGGAAGAATCCGGCGACCTGAGCATCTACGACCGTGAGCGGCATCTGCACTTCGTACGCGCCGTGCATGTAGCCGACGGGCCAGCTCTCCATCGCGAAGCCGAGGGCGTCCTTGCCGTCGCCGTCGGCGTCGTAGATCGCCGGGTTGCCGTGGCAGGACATGCAGGACTGATCGAGCTTGATGGCCCTCATGTAGTGCAGCGTGTTGGTCTCGTCGTTGACGCGACCGAGCATGACCTCGCCGCCGCTCTCGACCTGATTGGTCAGGTCGCGCAACATCTCATCGCGGAAGGAGCCGCGGACGGGTTCGTTCTCCTTGTTGCGGGCTTCGAAGGAGACGATTTCAAAGTTGAGGCCTTCGACCTTGGCCGCTTCCGCGGCGGAGGTCCAGCCCACAACGACCGGGATGGTCTGGAAGTAGTCCGTCTCGCTGTAGTGCCCACCCGCGTCGATGTGATCGAGGGCTTCTTCGAGGAGCGTCTCGGTGTCCACGGCGCCGATCTCAATCAGTGCGCCGCCGTGGTTTTTCGCTGCGTCGGCGACAGCCGTGAACGCCGCTGCCTTCTCCATCATGGCGTCCTTGGCGTCGGTTTTGTAGCCCGACAGGAAGACGGCGTAGTTCACCCCGACGATGACCACCAACAGGGTGATGGTGAGCGTGATGATCTTGGTGGAGAGACCAAGGCTCTTTTTCTGTTCCGACATGATCGAGTGCTCCCAGCGCGAGCGGGACCGGATACCCGGAACCGCGGTGTGCGGGGGCACTCATCGTGTTCTGAACGGGTGAACATGACCAAACTAGACGGCTTCTCAGGCCCGGGGAGTCCGGTTATGCCGCTACCCGCCCGGGCCGCGTTCCCGCCAGCTCCACCCGAGCGAGGGATCGAAGACCGTTATTGACGCCGAGCGGATCAGATCTCGGGCCAAACGGTCCATGGCCTCTCGTTCTGCGCGGAGGCGCAGATCTTGCTCGAGGGCGCCCCGGGTTTGCCCGAGCGAGGCGCCCGAGCCCGGGCTCGTGGATTCGAGGTACGCAACCGCGAAGCCGCCCTCATCAAGGGCAATCACTGGGGTGACGGCGCCGACGGCCGTTCGCTTGAGGACTTCCCGAAGCCCCGCGGGGTAGCTCGGGTCGTCGAGGCTGAACGGCTCGACCACGCCGCCGGCTCGGGCGGAGGCGTCGGAAGACAGCATGGTCGCCTGCTGTATAAACCGCTCGCGGACCCCGGCGCCGTTGCCGACTGCGGTTCGGGCTCGCTGGGCGGTGGCCTCGTCCGACGTCGCGATCAGGCGGATGCGCACTTTCGGACCATGGTTCACCGCGAAGGCTCGCTGAATGTCAGACTCGTCGATGCGGATCGTCCTGGCGACAAGCGCCCGGAGTTTGGCGTTGCGTTCGAGGGTTGCGGGGAACCGGGTGTCGCCCAGGCCGCGCAGGCGGCGCAGATCGGTGACCACCTGCGACGAGCCGCCTCGGCCGGTCACCGCCCGAGTCAGAAGTTGACGCTCGCGTTCGACGTCCGCGTTGGTCACGCGGATGCGTTCGCGCTCGAGGGCTTCGTCGACCAAGCGGTCTACCGCGATTTCCTGGATCGCCTGAGCGCCCGCGGCCTCGGACAGCAGTGGCGTGAGCTCGGCCCACGTGATGGGGGCGCCGTTGAGCAGCACCGGCGGCCGCCCGCCGGGCGCCGCATCTGGCTGTGAAGATGCAGCCCGGGAATCATTCAGGTCCGCCCTCACGACCCGGTCGGCGCGGTCGAGCCCGCGCGTGGGCTCTGGGCTGCCGCCTGCGCAGCCGGACATCAGAACGATGATCGGCCCCAACGCAACCGCAGCCAGCGTGCGCGGGATGAGGCCGATCGCGGCGGAGAAGGTGGCAGAGAAGGTAGATTGGTGGCGTATGCGCATGGACGATGACAGCACGCTCGGTGACGCGGGTCAAACGCCGGCAGGTCCAAGAACCGAATCTGTCGCTCCGGCATCGGCTTCCGCACCGGGCGGCGTGTGCCCGTACTGCGGCGGATCGCCGGGCCAGGGGACGCAGTGCGGGGAGTGCCTGGCGCCGTTGGACGACGCGTCGAGGCAGGCGACCGCCGCCGAGCTCGGGCCTTGGCACGTGAGGATGCCGTCGCGGCCGTTTATGCCGGGGTGTTCCACGGCTCGCCTCCGAGCGATGGTCGAGCGCGGCCAAATTCGGCCCGAGACGGCGGTGCGGGCTTCGGGTGGCTTCTGGGGTCGCGCCGATCAGACGCCGGGCGTGGCCCCGCTGCTCGGCTGCTGCCCGAGTTGCCGCGCCCGGGTCGAAGCGTTGGCCGAGCGCTGCCCGGTCTGCGACGCCGACCTTTGGCACGCGCAGAGCGAGGTTCGATTGGCGCCCACGCCGAACCGCGGCCGACGCCTGCTGGGCTCTCTCAGCGCAATCTTCATCATGGCTATTTGTGTCGTCGGGGGGGCATTCCTCGGCGCGACGTACCAGCTCGGGCGATCGACTGCCGTCCCGCCGACGCCGATCGAACGCGGCGTCACGAGGGCCGTGCCAAACGCTGATGATGCGTCCGTGGCCGGCTCTATGCAGCCTGCATCAGAGCCGACGGATGAACCCGCAGGCGAGGTCGAGGCGGCGATGGAAGCGCCCGTCCCCGCGTGGCGGGATGCGGTGCTCCGGGCGATCGCCGACAGTGATCTCGACCGCGGGCGCGAGGTGCTGGCCGCGGCGATCGAGTCGGGCGCCTCAGACGCCGAGCTGGCGCAATGGGCGGATCTCATCGAACGGCTGGAACCTCTGGATCGTTCGGCGTGGGTGCCATGATGCAACTGTCATGATGCAGGCGTGACGGTCGGTGTAAAGACCTAGGGGTTGCGCCCCAGCCGCGGGAGTTCCCCGAGATCTGCCACCCGTTCGAGGTTGGGCACGCGTCTACGCTTGGGCTGCGTGGCGAGTGTTGTGCGGCGCCCGGTCCTCCGGGCTCAGAACGAGAGAGGCGGCCGACCCGTGCGAGTCTTGATCGCGGACAAGTTCGAAGATGACGGCGTGGCGGGTTTGCAAGCGCTCGGTTGCGAGGTCGAGCTGCATCCGAACCTCACGCCCGACACGCTCGCCGAGGCGATCAACAAGACCAAAGCGGAGGTCCTGGTCGTGCGCTCCACCAAAGTGCCCGCGGCGGTGATCGAGGCGGTCGAGACGCTGCGGCTGATCATCCGCGCGGGTTCCGGGTACGACTCGATCGATACCGACGCGGCCGCGCAGCGCAAGATCCCGGTCTGCAACACGCCCGGCATGAATGCGGTCGCGGTCGCCGAGTTGACGATGGCGCACCTGCTCAGTCTCGATCGCCGGCTGCCGGATCAGCACGCGGCCATCAAAGCCGGGCAGTGGAACAAGCAGGAGTTCAGCAAGGCTCGCGGGCTGAAGGGGCGGTCGCTGCTGGTCATCGGGCTCGGCGCGATCGGGACCGAGGTCATCCGCCGCGCGCAGGCGTTCGGCATGCGGGTCTACAGCCAGTCGCGGAGCCTGCGCGACGATACGGCCCGCGCGCTCGGCATCGAGCCGATCGCCTATACACGCGAGGCGTTGGTGGAGACGCTGCCGCACATGGACGCGGTTTCGGTCCACATCGCGCTCACGCCCGAGACGAAGAACCTGTGCGGGCCCGGCTTTTTCGCCGCGATGAAGCCGGGTTCGTACTTCATCAACACCAGCCGCGGTGATGTGGTGGACGAGGCGGCGTTGATCAAGGCGGTCAAGGAAAAGGGCGTCCGAGCGGGCGTGGATGTCTACCAGAATCAGCCCGGATTCAAGCAGGGCGAGTGGGCGACGCCGATGGGTGACGTGGACGGCGTGTTCGGCACGCACCACGTCGGCGCCTCGACGGATCAGGCCCAACTCGCCGTCGCGTCGGAGGTTGTCCATATCATTGAGGTGTTCCGCGAGAGCGGGAAGGCGACGCACTGCGTCAACGGCGTTCAGGACCACTGATCGGGATCGTCACAAGCTGCTCAACACCGGGCGGCGCCCGTTAGGAGATTTACCATGTCGGATCGCACGTTCAACTTCTCCGCGGGTCCCGGGACGCTCCCCGAGCCGGTGCTGCGTCAGGCTCAGAAGGACATGTGGGATCTGTTCGACACCGGCATCGGGATCTGCGAGCACAGCCACCGCGGCGCCGCGTTCGACCGCGTGACGGCTGAGACCGAGGCCGACTGCCGGGCGGTCGGGAGTATCCCCGACGACTACGCCGTGTTCTGGATGCAGGGCGGCGCCACGAGCCAGTGCTACTTCGTGCCGGCGAACTTTCTGCCCGAAAACCGCACGGCCGACTATTTCAACACGGGCAAGTGGGCGAGCGATTCGATCAAGGAAGCGCCGCACTACGGCGCCTGCCACATCTGTGCGTCGTCTAAAGAAGAGAAATACCGCTACATCCCGATGGGCGACGAGGTGAAGTACTCGGACAACCCCGTGTACGTGCACTTCACGAGCAACAACACGATCATGGGGACCGAGTTCCACGCCGAGCCGACGCCGCCGAAGGATGCGTTCCTTGTGTGCGACGCGTCGAGCGACATCTACAGCCGCCCGATCGATGTGACCAAGTACGGGCTGATTTATGCCGGCGCCCAAAAGAACCTCGGCCCGAGCGGCATCACACTGCTGATCGCCCGCAAGGACCTCGTCGGCGACCCGGTCCGCCCGTTGCCCGACATGATGAAGTTCAAGAACCACGCCACGAAAGAAGGCCGGTTCAACACACCCAACACGTTCGGCGTGTACCTCATGGGGCAGGTCTTCAAGTGGATCATGGCCGAGGGCGGGCTCGGTGCGATGCGCGAGCACAACGAGGCCAAGGCGAAGATCATCTACGACTTCCTGGACAGCCAGGACTTCTACATCCCGCACGCTCGTCCCGACAGCCGGTCGCTGATGAACATCACGTTCAAGTGCCCCAAGCCCGAGCTCGACAAGCTCTTCATCGCCGAGGCGACGAAGAAGGGGCTCGATGGGTTGCCCGGGCACCGATCCATAGGCGGCATGCGCGCGAGCATTTACAACGCGTTCCCCAAGGCCGGGTGCGAGGCGTTGGTGGCGTTCATGAAAGAGTTCGCTCACGAGCACGCCGCGGCCGCCACGGCTTGATCGACGTCAGGGCAGGCGTTCGATGCACGCGGCGAGGACCTCGTCGATCGGAATGCGGTCCATGATGACCGCCGAGCGGTCGTCTTTGTGATCGAACGTGTCGCCGGGCTCGACGTGCTGGATCACATCGCGATCCCGGCCTCGCGGGCCGACGAGTTCGACCTGCGTCGGCCCGAAGAGCGCGACGGCCGGCCGATCGAACCCGACGGCCATGTGCAGCGCGGCCGAGTCGTTGGCCACGACGAGCTGCGCGCGCTCGATGAGCGCCATGAGCCCGCCGACGCTGGTCTTGCCCACGCGGTCGAGCACGCGGGGTTCGCGAGCCGCGAGTTCGAGCAGCGGCTGGATCTGAGCCTGTTCGCCCGGTCCGCCGACAAGCACGACGCCCGCGACGCGGCCGAGCAGTTGTTGGCACAACGTCGCGAAACGATCGGGCGGCCAGCGCTTGCTTGCCCAGCGCGAAGTCGGCGCGATGACGGCGTACGAGCTGAGGCCTCTCATTTCGGTGTCTGCCTCGAGGCGTTCGGCTTCGCGCGGCGGCGTGTACAGGCGGAGGTCTTCGATCGGCTCCACCTTCAGTGGCCCGAGCAACGCCAGCATGCGGTCCACGGCGTGGTGCTCGCGCGGGGCCTCGGCGTAGCGGTTGTAGAAGACGGCTGCGTGCTCCCCGGCGTTGCGGTAACCGACTCGGATCTTGGCGCCGGTCGCTCGTGCGAACAGCCCGCTGCGGAAGAGGCCCTGGGCGTCGATCACCAAGTCATAGTTCGATCGACGCAGCGTGCGGAGCAATGCGAGCGACGGGAGGAGGTTGCCCCGCCGGGCGTTGCGGCCCAGTCGCCGACGCTCGAACGGCACAACTCTGTTCAGGGCGGGGTGAAATTCGACGGCGTTGCGGAAGCTGTCCTGCACGAGCCAGTCGATCTGCGCGTCGGGGTACGCCGCGCGGAGCGACGCCACCAGCGGGACGCTGCGGCACACGTCACCCAGTGCACTGGGCCTCACGATGAGCACTCGGCGGGCCAGCACTCGGTCGGGGTTCGGCTGGGCGGAGCCTGCCGGTGGATGCACGGGGTGGCTCCTGCTCATGGGGTCGGGCCTGCGAGATCGTGGCGGCGGCGGTGGGGGGACGGGTGAAAGCGAACAGGAGCGAATCCGAAAGCCCCCGGCGTGGACCGCCGATGGATGGCGGACCGCCCGTTGCCGCGGCGGCGCCGCCAGGTCCGATCAGGGCGGCTCAGCCGGGGCGGTACAGTATCGCACGCCGCAAGCCGCATCACCCGTTGGGAGTTGACCATGATCCGTACGTCGTTGTTCCACCGTTCGCGTTTGGGGGCGTTGGCGCTCTCGGTCGCCGCGGGTTGCTTGCTTTCGTCATCGGCCGCCGCGCAGAAGGTGCGCCCGGTCCTGGTTGTGGACCACACAGGTGTCGAGACCTGGATGCCCGACGCGCACGACGCAGGCGTCCGCCGGGCGATGTCCATGCTGCCTGATCGTCTGGCCGAGCTGCCGGCCGAGATCCCCGACATGGACCGCGAGATGGCCGACGTCATCCGCCTGCTGGTGACGACCGCGGCCCAGCCGGGGCGATTCTCGTTGACGTACAACCCGAACAACCCGACGGGATTCTTTGGGTACGGGCTGGTGATCAGCGCCGAGACCGAGGGCCGTGAACACGCGGGCCGCTTGCAGGAGCTCACCCAGTTCGCGGTCGATCAGGCCGACGGCCGATTCCAAACCGAGCCGAGCGAGCTGGTCGAGGGTTTCACGCAGATCCCAACGCCGGGCGGCACGGTCCACTTCGGCCCGCGGAACGACAACGGGCAATGGCGGTACGAGATCATCGCGGGCTCGGTCGATGATCCGGGCGCCGGGTTCGATCAGTTCACGGACCTCGCCGACGGCGCGTTCGAGCCGGTGATGCGGGCTCGGCTGGACCTCACCGCCCTCACGGCCGCCGTGAACACGGGGCAGATGATGGCCGGCCGCGACCGGCAGCAGTTCGTGCCGTTCCGCAGACTGCTGGAGCGTGCGCACCTGCTGGGCGATCACGCGATGAACTTCGAGTACGCGGGCGGTCACTCGGAGGACGCGACGCGGATGATGATGCGCGCCGACCGTGCCAAGGGCTTCTTCGAGTTCCTGCGTTTGCCGACCGACACGATCCCGCGGTCGCACCTGAGCGCGATCCCCTCGGATTCGTACTTCGCCACGCTCGCCCGTCTGGATATGGGGTTTGTGGAAGCGATCATGGATTTGGCCGCGGAGTTCGATGCCCCGGTCAGCGACTTCGAGGCCGAGTTCCGCAACCAACTCGGGCTCGATCTGCGTGAAGACATTCTGTCAACGCTCGGCGGCAGCGTGGGGTACTACCTGTCCGAATCGACCGGCGGCGGCGGGCTGACGTCCACGGTCTTGATGAGCACGTTCAAGGATCGGGAGCGATTCCTGTCGACGCACGCGCGGCTGGTCGAGATGGCCAACGACGCACGTCGGCATATCCCCGAAGGATTCGGGCGGTACATCCTGCTGGATTCTTGGAAGCACGCGGGCGCCGACTTGATGAGCCTGCGATTCCCGGGGCTTCCGATCCCGCTCGAGATTACGTACGCGGTGACGGATGACTGGCTGCTGCTGGCGCCGACGCCGCAGGGCGCGATCGCCGCCGTGGCGCAGGCGACGGGCAAGGGCGACAAGGGCTTGCTCGGCAACCCGCGCTTCGCCGAGTACCTCGACACCGACGCGGCGATGCAGTCATTCCAGGTCGTCGACGGGTACCACACGATGCGCGGCGGGTACCCGCTTGTGCAGTTCATCGGCTCGGCGCTGGCCAACGCGGTTCGCTCGCCCGGCGGCGCGGACCGCGAGCCCGGGCTGGTCGTGCCGACGTTCAATGATCTGCGCGACGACATCAAGGCGACGGTCACGTACACCGTGTGGGACGAGGACGCCCTGATGGCGCACACCTGGGGCGATCGCTCGTTCCTCGCGATGACGGCCACGCAGTTTGGCGCGATGGGCGGAGGCGGGGGGTCGCTGTCGTCGGCGTTGCCCGCGATCATGCAGGGGCTCGGCCAGAATCGCGGTGGCGGCGGGGGACCGATCTTCATGAAAGACCCGCCTGTGGGGCCGGTCTTCGCCGGCGTCATGGCCTCGGCCCCGTTGCCCTTCACGGCCGCGGCTTTGCAGGTCTACGCGGCGTCGCTTGAAGCCGCCGAGTGATGCAAAGCGGCCGACCCTTGCTCGGATTGTTCTGGATCGGCGTGAGCGTGGTCATCGCGCTCACGCCGCTTTCGGCACTCGCGCAGTCGCCGATTGCCGAGCCAACGGAGGTCGCGCCCGAATCCGGCGCCGAATCGGCGGCTCCCGCTGCAGACGTGGTGGATCTCTTTGAGGGCCCGCCCGGTGCGCTCGGGTGGTGGGCGTTCGATCCGAGGCGGTTCGGCTCGGCTGAGGGCCGGGTCGAGCGTGGGTTGCTCGAAGCCGGGATGCAGGCGGCGTTGGCGGCCGGTCTGATCGACGACCAAGACGCGGCGTACGTGGTTGCGGCGTTGCTCGGCGCCAGCGTTGCCGGCGCGGCGCCGCACAGGCTTGCCGTGCTCGACTTCGCCGCCAAGCCGGCCGGCCGCGACGGCGGCATGGCGATCGAGCGCTTGCAGATGGTGCTGGAACTGCGGACCGAAGACGACCACCGCCGGATCGTGCGTGCGATTCGTTCGATCGTGATCGAAGCCGAAGACGTCGAAGAGGACACGCGGCCGACGGGCCGGCAGCGCACGTTCGAGTTCGGCGAGGGCCGCGAGGCGAACGCGTACCTCCGCGACGGCTGGCCCGAGTGGCGCGAAGTGTCGTGGCACTCGTCCGACGAGGCCTTCTATGTCGGGCTCGGCCGGGGTGCGCTCGAGCGCTGGTTCGCCGGCGATCCCGGGCCTGATTGGCCCGGCGCTGGCGACTGGTCCGCGCACGCGGGCGCGGTCGCCGAACGACGCGAAGGCGAGACGTTCTTCAACGCGTACTGCGACATCGACGCGCTGCGGCGGGCGTTTCCCGAGGCGTTCAGCGGCGGGCGTGCCGCGCGGTTCCTCGCGTCGTTCGGATTGAGCAACGCCCGCGACTTCATGCTGCACGGCCGGTGGAACGCGCAGCCCAGCGGGCCCGCGATCGTGGGCCTCGACGCGTCGTGGTCGGCGCGCTCGCGCCGTCCGGATGTCGTGCGGGTGGGCCGGCTCAGCACGAATGAATGGCCTGAGGGCGCCCGCAATCCCGCGGAGCCCGCGGGCTCTTACGCGATCGTCGTCCGCGGCGAATGGACGGCGTGGCTCAGCCTCGCGCTCAATGCCTACGGCGGGACGCTGGGTGAGTTCGACGCGATGACGTACGAGGCCCGCGTGAGCCGATGGGGCCGCGCGCACGCGGCGGTTTATCAGAGGCTGGCCTCACGTCTGGGCGACTGGGTGGTGCTGAGCGACGCGCCGACGCCGCCGGCGCCGATCCCGGGACTGGCGACGATCTTCGCCGAGGCCAAGCCGGGCCAAACCGCGGCCGCGATCGAGGCGGACCTCGCGCAGGTGCTCGGTTCGGTGGGCGAAGACCGGTTGGTCCGCGACGAAGCCGCGGGCGTTTGGTCGCTTCGGGTCCTGCCAAAGGAAGCGGACCCCGCGGGCATCCTGAGAGCGGCCTCGTTCGCGGTGGTCGATCGCGGTGAGCGGCCCGCTGTATTGCTGATCTCCTGGTCGCCCGCGGCGGTCGCCGAGGCGCGCGACCGCGTGCTCGCAGCGGAATAGCAACGCAGGGCGGGTTTCGTTTAAAGCCTCAGGTCGTCATCGCCTTGGCGATTTCGCCGAGCGTGGTCTTGCCGTCGCGCACCTTGGCGAACCCGTCGTCTTGCAGGCGGATGAGTTGGTCGTCTTGCGCCGCGCGGGCGGCGATCGAGCGTGCATTGGCGCGCGTCATGATCATCTCGCGCGTCTCGTCGGAGAGTGTGAGCATCTCATACACGCCCACGCGGCCTCGGAATCCCGAGTCGCGGCACTCGCGGCAGCCGGCGCCTCGGGTGAGCGTCCCATCGGCAGGGAGTTCGAATCCGGGCGGCAGGTCGCCGCGGTCGGGCGCGTAGGCCTGGGCGCAGGAGGCGCACACACGCCGCACAAGCCGCTGGGCCAGCACGCCTTCGACCGAGGATGCAACGAGGAACGGTTCGACGCCCATGTCGAGCAGACGCGTCGTGGCGCTCGGCGCGTCGTTGGTGTGCAGCGTTGAGAACACGAGGTGCCCGGTCAGCGACGCCTGCACCGCGGTGATCGCGGTTTCAAGGTCGCGGATCTCGCCGATCATGACCACGTCGGGGTCGTGGCGCAGCACGGAGCGCAGCCCGGCGGCGAAGTCGAGCCCCACGCGGTGGTTGACCTGGATCTGGTTCACGCCCTTGACGTGGTACTCGACCGGGTCTTCGACGGTGATCGCCTTGACCTCCTCGCTCACGATGCGATTGAGCGAGGCGTACAGCGTGGTCGACTTGCCCGAACCCGTCGGCCCGGTGACGAGGAGGATCCCGTGCGGTCGGGCGATGAGCGTGTCCCACCGCGCGCGCAGCCCATCGGACATGCCCAGGTCTTCGAGGCTGAGCAGCACGGCGTCCTTGCTGAGCACACGCAGCACGACGCCCTCGCCGAACAGCATCGGGATCACGCTCACGCGTAGGTCGTACGCCTTTGCGGGTCGCCCAGGCGTGCGCCGCTTGAACGTGATCCGCCCGTCTTGAGGTCGGCGCCGCTCGGCGACGTTCAGGTTGGCCATGATCTTTAGCCGGCTGACGATCGCCGAACTGAAGCGGTGGATGGTGGGGGGAACGGCCGCGCGTCGGAGCACGCCGTCCACGCGGTATCGGACATCGAGCAGGCCTTCGTACGGCTCGATGTGGATGTCCGTGGCGCGTTCGTCGATCGCTTCACCGAGCAGGTCGTTGACGAGGCGCACGACCGAGGCCTCGTTGGCCTGCTCGGCGGCGTCGTCAGATTCGGTCGAAGCGACGTTCGGCCGATCGCCGGCCATCTCGTCGAGCGTGTCGCCGCCCACGCCGTAGTGCTCGCGGATGAACCGCCGCAGCTCGTCGTCATCGGCCAGCACCGGCCGTACCGGGCGACCCGCTACGAGAGACAGTTCGTCGATCGCGCTCAGGTCGAACGGGTTGCTCGTCGCGACGGTCAGGGCGCCGTCATTGCGATCGATGGGGACGCAGTGCAGCCGGTAGGCGAGCCGAGCCGGGACGGCGCCGAGTGCTTCGGCATCGGGCGCGATCGAGGCAAGATCGACAATGGATAGGTGGAACTGATCGCCCAGCGCCTCGAGGATCTGTTCGCCCGTCGCAAAGCCCAGACGGGCGACGACGCGGTCGAGGCGCTCCCCGCTCGCGGCCGCTTCGGAGTGCGCCTCGGCGAGCTGCTCGGGCGTCACCAGCCCGTGTTCTGTCAGCACAGCGTCGAGGCCCATGGATCCGTCCCTTTCTGTTCCGCTCACGCCGGGTACGTGCAGCTTGTGCGGTCGGTCTCCCACACCGTGATCGAGCGCAGCGTCGCCGCGGCCGACGCGCGACGGACGGCCGGCGCAAGCCGATCAAAGAAAACCCGCGCCATGTTCTCGACCGAGGGATTGACGCCCGCCTCGCCGAACTCCGGCGTGTCGGTGTTCAGGTGCTTGTGGTCGAACGGGGTGATGACCTGTTCGTGCGTGGCCCGTTCCAGCTCGGCGAAGCCGAACGGCACGTCGGCCAGCGCGGCCGTGTCGAGCTCGACGCAGGGTTCGATTTGGTAGTTGTGCCCATGCCCGCTCGGGTTGTTGCACTTGCCGAAGATCGCTCGGTTCTCGTCATCGCTGAGCGTCGGGACGTGCAGCCGATGGGCGGCCGCGAAGTCGAATCGCTCGCGCAGCAGTGCCGTGTGGCTCTCGCCGGAGTGTTGCTGATCCAAGGCGTTCTCCATCGACATCGCCATTGACATCTC
>JBCBZM010000030.1:0-25844 GCA_039815345.1 Planctomycetota bacterium
ACCCCAAAACCCAAAACCCACCATGAAAAAATTCGATTAACCCTTTAATTTTAAAAGATAAATAGAATGAAATTGAAAAAAAAAGCCATTAATTTGATAATTGCCTTTTTATTTTTTTCTGCATATCCACTTTGCAAAACAAAATATTTGCCATTGGCTTCTATACGATCGTATTTCCTTTGTAAAAAAGCATCTACTGTCTGATTAGAATTAATATGATTAATTTTATTGGTATTCCGATCTCGCCACCGAGGGCGACGAGGAAATTAAGCGCCTCGCCGAGGACGTCCTCTACATCCCCGACTGCCCCGAAGCGCTCAGCCCGCTGCTCGCCGTCGTGCCGCTGCAACTGCTCGCCTACCACGCCGCCGTCGCACGAGGCCACGACGTCGACAAGCCGCGAAACTTGGCCAAGTCGGTCACGGTCGAATGACCGGGACCGAAGAAGCCAAGTCAGTCACGGTCGAATAGCGGGGGCTATTGAGGATCGTCTGCAATCCTGCTCCCTCTCCCCTTGGGGGAGAGGGCCGGGGTGAGGGGTCTTCGAAGGCCGGCTTCAGTCAACTTCAAGTTTCCGACCCGCGCATCGTCCCGTCCAGCCGCCGCGCAAACACGCGCGCCCAATCAAGCTGCAACTCCAGCGACGCCGCGTTGATCAAGACCAACACCGCCGCCGCCGCGCCGGGCCCGGTCGACGTATCGATCACGCCCGCGCCCATCAGCGCCAGCAGCATCGCCACGCTCGACACCGGGCCCGAACGCATCAACGCCTCAAACGAAGTCAGCGCCGGCTCGGCCTGTGCGAGGCCGCGCCCGTGCGTCTTCATTGCCAGCCACATCCCGGCGCCGTGACCATCGCCGCACCCGACCAGCGGGATCAACAGCACCAGGAAGACCCACCCCGTGTGGAAGATCATCGTCGGCTCCACGCGCACCGCGACCTCCGCGATCACCCACGGCGCCGCGATCCAGAGCGACCAACCACGCACCGCGCGAACAGCCGACCGGGGCGCCCCGCCCGCGCCCAGCGCCGCCGGGATCAACAGCCCCGCGAACCACGCCAGCCCTATCGGCGCCCACCAGCCCCATCCATCCAGCCCGGCGCCCCAGCCGACGCCAGCGAATCCAACGACGACCATCCCGAGCGTCAGCCCCGCTGCCAGCCGCGACCGGCCGCACCTCGGGATCCACCGCGTCGCGATCGGCGCCAGCAGCCCGCCCGTCCCGATGGCTCCGCCCAGCCCGATCGCCGGTTGCAGGTCCATGCCCAGCAGCCGGTGCGCGATGGCGGCCGTCGCCAGCCCCGCCACCAGACCGCCCATCACACCGCCGACCAAGCCGACGATTGCGCCCGGGTCGTCTTCGTCCCGCCCACCCGGCAGCGGCCGGCGGCCCAGCAGCCCCGCTCCGAGCACCGCGAACGCGAACCCGCCGAGCGACAGCGCCGCCGCGGCTCGGGCTCGCATCTGCTCGGCGTCGGCGAGAGTTCCCTCCGCAAGGGCGATTGCCTCGGCGTGCCGGTTCTCCAACTCATCGACCGCGATGTCCGAGACGCCGCTTCGCGCCAGCGCTGCCCGCGCCTCCGCCTGCCGATCCATCAACGCCCCGACCGCCTCGCGTTCGGCATGGGCCCCAATAACCACACGCTCATAAAGGGGGGGACTCAACGGCCCCAGCACACCCGGCCCCAGCAGCACCCCGGCGACCAACCCGCCGGCCACCGCCGCCGCGGGCCGACCCCCCGGCACACGGATTCTGCGGAACAACCAAACCAGACACGCCGACACGCCGATAAGCGAAGCGGTACGGGCGATAACCTCGGTCCAGGCGGTCCAATCCACACCCGACTCTATCGCGTCCAAGTGTCGCATCGGGAGGCAGCCGATAAACCCAAGGCCCGAGCCATGGCTCGACACCGCGACAGGAAGCACACGTGAGCGCACAACACTCCATTCCCGACCAAACTTGCGACCTCGCCGTCATCGGTATGGGTGTCATGGGCCGGTCCATCGCGCTCAACATGGCCGACCACGGGCACACCGTTGCGATCTACGACCTGAGCAACGACGCGGTGGACCGCGTCCCGCGCGAGAACCCGCCTGAGTCCTTCGCCGAAACCGGCGGCGGCATCGTGCCGTGCCGATCCGTCAACGACGTCGCCCGCGCGCTCAAGAAGCCCCGCGCCGCCCTCGTGCTTGTGCCCGCTGGCAGACCCACCGACGGCGCCCTCGACAGCCTCGCCGAGGTCTTCGAGCAAGGCGATGTGCTGATCGACGGCGGCAACGCGTTCTGGCGCGACACGGCCTGCCGGGCGGAAGCCATGCAAGCCAAGGGCATCGGCTTCGTGGGTTGCGGCGTTTCGGGCGGCGAAGAAGGCGCCCGCTTCGGCCCAAGCCTCATGCCCGGCGGCGACCGCAAGGCCTACGAACGCATCCGCCCCATCTGGGAAGCCATCGCCGCCAAAGTGGACGCCAAAACCGGCAAGCCCATCGAAGGCGCCGAGCCGCGCAAGCCCATCAGCGCCGAGGGGGCCGACACCTGCTGCGCCTACATCGGCCCGGAGGGCGCAGGCCACTTCGTCAAGATGGTGCACAACGGCATCGAGTACGCCGACATGCAACTCATCGCCGAGGCCTACGCCCTCATGCGTCACGGCGCCGGCTTCGAGCCCGCCCGCATCTCCGAGGTCTTCAGCCGATGGGACCAGGGCCCGCTCGACAGCTACCTCGTCGAGATCACCGCGGACATCCTCCGGCAAACCGACCCGCGCACCGGCGTCCCGTTCGTCGATGTTGTCCTCGACCGCGCGGGCCAGAAGGGCACCGGCCGATGGACGAGCGCCGAATCGCTCGAGTTCGGCGTGCCTGCGCCCACCATCGCAGAGGCCGTGTTTGCGCGGGCAGTGAGCGCGATCAAGGACGAGCGCGTCCGCGCCTCATCCATCCTGCCCGGCCCGTCCGGTTCGTTCGACGCCGACCCCGAGTCGTTTGTCAACGACCTCGAGCGGGCGCTGCTCGCCTCCAAGATCACGGCGTACGCCCAGGGCTTCGCACTCATCCGTGCCGCGTCCGAAGACCGCGGCTGGAACGTGGACTTCGGCGCGCTCGCCGGCATCTGGCGCGGCGGATGCATCATCCGTGCGCGCCTGCTCGAAGACATTCGGGCCGCATACGCCCGCGACGCGGCGCTGCCCAACCTGCTGCTCGATCCGGGTTTCGTCGACGAGTTCACCGGCGCCCAAGACGGCTGGCGCCGAACCATCGCCCACGCGGCGCGCCTCGGCGTCCCCACGCCCGGCCTGTCGTCGGCATTGGCGTACTACGACGCCTATCGACGCGAGCGCGTGCCGGCCGACCTCATCCAAGCCCAACGCGATTACTTCGGCGCTCACACCTACGAGCGCGTCGACGAACCCCGCGGTCGGCATTTCCACCTCAACTGGCACGAAGACCAACGCACCGAACAGGCGATGGGCCACTGAGCAGACTCGGGCCGCCGCCCCCCCCCTCCCCCCGCCCCAAACGGCTTGCAGGTAAGGACGCCGCACGCATGGAACGCCGACAGACACAAGAGACCGCGTCGAGCCGAGGCCCGCTCTCGCCGGCCGAGCCGATCGAACTCAGCGTCGCCCTGCCCGAGCGTCCGTCCGGTTCGGGTTTGTTCGTCGAGCCCAAGGGCCCGGCGATTCCGGCGCGCCCGGTCGCGCCGCCCGCGCTCGATGCCGAGATCATCTCGCCCGACGAGATCGTGACCGCTCGAGTGCGCATCCGCCCGCTGCACGCCTCCGACCGTTCGGCTTACACCGAGGCGCTGCGCCGATCGCGCGACCAACTCGCCGCGGCGCTGCCCATGTTCGCGCCCTATGAAACACCGGAAGCCGCATTCGACCGCCACCTGGCTCAGTGCGACGAAGGCCGACGCACCGCGCGTGCCTGGCGACGCATCGCCGAAGACCGCGAAGGCCGACTCATCGGCGGCGTCGCGATCCGGGGCATCGAGCGCGGGCTCGTGCATCGCGGCGATTTCGTGGTCTGGGTCGACAGCGCGCATACCGGCGCCGGCTTCGGCGCCGAGGTTGCTCGCGCCGCGCTGCGCTTCGCCACGCTGCCCCTGCCCGAGGGTCTGGGACTCGATCAGATCCTCGGCATGGCCTTGCCGCACAACGTGGCTTCGCGTCGCATGCTCCGCGCCGCCGGCTTCGAGCCGCGCCCGTCCGAAGACGGCGCCCTCGAACTCAACGGCCGACGCGAACACCACATCGCCTACGCCTTTGAAGCGCCCGTGCTCGCGTTCTAACGACCGATACCCGGCGTCGGCGTCAGCCGCCCATGCCCGGCAGCGGCAGGAACATGCCCGCCGGCCCGACGCGCAGTTGCCCGGTCGTCAGCAGGTAATCCAGCACCGCGTTGCGCAGGTCGGTCCGCGCCGCGTCCCGCGCGTTCTGCGCGTTCAGCAGCGCGTTCTCGGAGTCGACCAGCGTCTGCTGATCGACCGTGTCTTCCTTGAGCTGCTGCTCTTCCAGACGCCGACGGTTGATCTCGACCTGCTGCTCGGCCAGATTCAGGCTGAACCGCTCCAGGTCGACGTTCCGCACCGCCGACCGCGCGTCGATGATGACGCCGTCGCGGAACTCGTCGAAGTTCCGCAGCGCCCGTTCCAGCGCGATCGTCGCCTGCCGCACGTTCAGCCGTTCGATCTTGCGGTCGAGCGGCAGGCCCAGCCGGAAGCCCGCGCGGTAGCGCGTGTCGTCGAAGTCGAAGAACGCGCCGCCCTCCCGCGTGTCCGAGTCGGTCGGGATGTCGACGCCCGCTTCGATGTCAAAGTCGGGCAGCGTGTTGTTGCGCGCGTTGGCCACTTGGCGCCGCGCGTCGTCGAGCCGGTCCCGCGCGTTCTGCAGGTCGAGTCGGTACTCCAGCGCCGCGTCGGTCGCGCGGGTCAGGTCCGTATCGGGTTCGGGCACCGTGAAATCAAGGTCGGCGATGTCGATCGCGACGGACGGGTCGAGCCCCAGCCGCACCTTGAACCGGTCCAGCGCGAGGATGTACCCCTCACGCTGGCTGGCCAGCCGCGATCGGCCCGCGAGCACGTCGTTGGCGACGATGTTCCGTTGGAACTCGCTCAGTCGGCCCGCTTCCACGCGCGCCGCGGTCGCTTCTTCCAGCGTCTCGAGGCTCTGCACCTGCGCGATCTGGTTGCGGATGACGGCCTTGGTCTCCAGCAAGCGGAAGTAATCGTTGGCGATCGACACGAGCAGGCTCCGGCGGAACCGCTCGAAGCTCCGTGCGCCGAAGATCAGATCGCGCTCTGCCTGGATCAGGTTCTCCCGCGCGACGTTGCCGGCGCCTCGCATCAGCGGGATCGACGCATCCAATGCCAGCGTCGAAGACTGCACGTACTGATTGCTGACGCTGGAACGCAGGTTCTCCGTCGCCTGCCAGATCCACGACGCCTCGACCGTGCCGCCGAAGGGCAGCCGCTGCGCGACGCGCAGGTCGTTCACCAGGCTCACCACGTTGTCGAATCGGCCGTCCAGACCATTGCCGTCGATGAAGAACGACGTGTCGTTGAACAGCCGCGGCTCGAACAGGTGCCGCTGGATCAGCACGCTGATCGCCGCGAGCAGGTACGACTCCTCGGCCGTCAGGAACTCCCGCGCCGAGATGTGCGTCAGGCGGAACGCCTCTTCGAGGTCGATCATCCGAACCTCGCCGTCCGCGCCCGCCGCGTCCGCGGCGTACTCGTCCAGCCGCAACGCCACGTCCCGTTTTTCGTCGGCGACGTTCCATTGCAACGCCTCGGCGGCGGGGTTCGAGGTGAGCACCGTGGTATCCGCCTGGCCCGGCCGCTCATAGGTCTCGGCGTCCGGGTACTCGCGTTCCGGCGGGCGGCCGTTGCCCCCGAGCGTGTCCGAGGTGCTCCGCAGCAGGCGCCGGGTCTCGCGGTCGATGGATTCGAACCCCGGAGCGCAGCCGGTCAGCGGCATCGAAGCGAGCAGTCCGGCGAGCGTGATGGCGCCCAGGCCGGACGCGGCCCCGCGCGCCCGCAGCGCACGGCCCCACAGCGCACGCCCCCACAGCGCACGGCTCGGAAGAGCGAGAAGCTGTCGGATCAGAGTCTTGGAAGCGGACAGAACAGATCTCCTCGGCGCCGAAGCGGGCCCGTCAGAGGGTGGTGAGCGGTTCAGAGCCCGCGAGGGACCCATGCCATGCTAGATCGGCGGGCTGGGTTCGCCCGCGTGAGCGATCGGTTGCAGAACCGATGAACCGGTCTCGCGTTGCGGCTGGGCGGGCGCCGATCAGGGCGCCGGACTCCGCCTGGCCAGCGAACTGGGTCTCGGACCGATTCGCCCCGCCCGATTGCCCGCGGCCGAAGCGACTCCTATCCTCTCGGTTCGTCTCCGCGGGCGTTCATTCGGGTCCGAATCGACCCTGGCACGCTCCCGCGGGGGTTCACCGGCTCCGTCGGCGGCTCACAGGCCGGGGCGACGGGGCCCCACGGGCGATCACCGGACGCCCCTCCCTCTCTACACGGAGCCTCCAAGGCATGGCGTCAATGACCTACGACGGCCGCGGGTTCATGCTCGACGGCCGACGCCTCTGGATCGTCGGCGGGTCCATCCCCTACGCCCGCATCCCCCGCGCTCAATGGCGAGACCGCATCCACGCGGCCAAACTCGCCGGGCTCAACACCATCTCCACGCCCGTCGTCTGGAGCCAGCACGAGCTGCGCCCGGGCGTCTTCGACTTCGAAGGCGATCAGGACCTCCGCCACTTCGTCGAACTCATCGGCGAGGCAGGCCTCTACTGCATCCTCCGCACCGGGCCGTTCGTCGGGGACGGGTACGACTTCGGCGGGCTCCCGCCGTGGCTCGCCGGCGTTAAGGACGTCGCCTTCCGAACCCACAACCAGCCCTTCCTCGAAGCGTGCAGCCGGTACACCACCGCCGTCGTCCAGCAGTTCAAGGATCTTCAGGTCACCGCGCCCCGCGGCGGCGGGCCCGTCATCATGGTCCAGAACGAGCACGCCTGGACCTGCGGCGACGACGAACTCGCGCGCAAGTACCTCGGCGAACTCGACCGCTACCTGCGCGAAGCCGGCGTCGGTGTGCCGGTCGTCAACGCCAACAACCTCTGGACCGATGTCGAGGGCGAGCTCGACGCCTGGTCGGGCGGCGATGACCTGCTCGCGATCGTGCGCCAGCTCGGCGCCGTGCACCCCGATCATCCGCGCGTGGTCATCGACATGCCCACCTGCCCGCTGGATGTCTGGGGCGAAGCCGAGACCGCCGGGCCTATGCCCGCCTCGCTTCAGCGCACGCTCGTCGAGGTTCTCGCCTCGGGCGGCCAGTTCAGCCTGACGCCCTTCGCCTCGGGCCCGAACCACGGCTTCCTGGGCGGGCGGTTCACCACCCCCTCGACCGAAGACAACGCCGACGCCCGCTACGCCACGCAAGGCCGGGCCCACTCGGCGCCCCTTGCCGAGCACGGCGGCCCCGGGCCGACGTTCCACGCCGTGCGCGCGGTCACGACCTTCGCCTCGCGCTTCGCGCGCGTGCTGGCCGCGCTTGATCCGGACTTCCGGCCGATCGTGCTCGACCCCACGCCCCCCGCCGACGCGCCCAAGGCCGCCAAGCAGACCGCGCTGAGCGTCATCCACGCCGACGGCTCGCAGGGCGGCGTCGTTTTCCTGATCGGGCCCGACCCCGCCGGCGAAGGCCAGACCGCCAACCTCAAGCCCCAGTCCGCCACGCTCCTCTTGCCCGACGGCTCCACGCTGCCGGTCAACACCTGGGGTCAGGGCGCGGCCTGGTGCCTGTTTAATGTCCTGCTCACGCCGCGGGCCCGGCTCGACTACTGCACGTTCTGTGCGCTCGCGCAGGTCGGCGATGTCTTTGTCTGTGTCGGCGCCGCGGGCATCGAAGGACGCATCTCTGTCAACGGCTCGCCGGTCGATGTCGCGCCCGCCAAGGGCAAGCAGCCCGTCGTGCTCCAGCACGAGGGCGTCACGCTCGTCGTGCTCACGCACGAGCAGTTCGAGACGACGCACATCACCGACGACGGCGTCTACTTCGACGTCGCCGCCGTGCACACCGACGGCACGCCCATCCCGCTCACCGCGTCGCGCAAGCCCACGCGCATCGAGCCGGACGGCACGGTCAAGAAGATCGCCGGGCCGACGCCCGCTCGCTCCCCGGCCAAGGCCTCGATGGGCGATTGGTCGTGCGCCTCGTCCGACGATTACATCACCGGCGAGAGCCCGCGGTACGCCTCCATCGACGGGCCGGGCGATCTTGCCACGCTCGGTGCGCCCTACGGCTACGGCTGGTACCGCATCCGCTACAAGGCCGCCGCCGCCAAGAAGCTCAAGCTCATCGCGCCCGAGTCCGCCGATCGGCTCCAGATCCTCGCCGAAGGCGCGCCCGTCGCGCTCATCGGCGCCGGGCCGGGCGTCGATGCGCTCTCCGAGTTCACGCTCGGGCAGAAGAAAGGCCAGCACGACCTCATCATCCTCGCCGAGAACCTCGGCCGAGGCGCCGGCGGCACCCGCCTCGGTGAGCCCAAAGGTCTCTTCGGTCACATCTGGGAAGTCCAGGCCTTCAAGGCCGGCAAGCCCAAGGTCGAGCAGGCGCTGCCCATCGACCCGATGGAAACCCTCAGCCCGCTCTTCGACCACCGCAAGGGCGACACCACCCATCCCGATCGGCTGACCTGGTCCTTCACGCACCGGCGCAAGAGCCCGCTGATCATCACGCTCACCCGCGCGCCCGGTCGTACCGTTTTCTTGCTCAACGACACGGTCATCGACGTGGTCGAGACCGGGCACACCCGCCGACTCGTGCTCGATCAGGAGCAGCTCAACCGGGGCGCCAACACGCTCCAGCTCGCGCTGCTGACCGAGAGCGACGACCCCGACGCCGAGGCCGCCGCGTACCACAAGGCCGCCGCCGCTCGGCTCGACATCGTCGAGGGAGGGAGCTGCTTCACCGAGAAGGCCGAGTGGGCCCTTGCCAAGTGGGAAGCGCCGGCCGCCTCCGCGTACCAGTCCATCACCAAGACCGCGATGAACCAGCAGACCGGCCCGACCTGGTGGCGGACCGAGTTCACCCCGGGCGCCGTGGATCGACCCCTCTACTTCGAGGCCAACGGGCTGACCAAGGGGCAGATCTACCTCAACGGTCGGCACGTGGGTCGGTACTTCGTCGCAACGCGTGACGGCGCTGCGGTCCCGCCGCAGAACCGGTACATCCTGCCCGCGGTCTGGCTCAACGAAAGCGGGAGCAACGAGCTCGTCCTCTTCGACGAGCACGGCGCCTCACCGGCCAAGTGCCATCTCACCCATGGCCCGGCCGACGCGTTGCTCGCATGAGAACACGCCGGTGGCTTCGGTTCGAGCGGGATGCCGGGCCAGGCTCGGTGACGAACTTACGGACCCTCTGGCTTCTCGGGCGCCGGAGGCGGAGCGGGCGGCGCCTGCTCGATCTGACGCCGAAGCGGTCGCTCGAGCAGATCGAGCTGCTGAAGCTCGACCTGGATCTGGATCGCACGGGCCATCGCGCGTGCCCGCGCATCGGGCGCGATGTCTTGGCCCTTCTGCATGGCTTCGAGGCGACCGAGTTGCACCTTGAGCCGCTCGCGTTGCCCCGCAAGGCCGCCCATCTGCTGCCGAAGATCCCGGGCGTTCATGCCCGCTTCGATGCTCAGTTGTCTGGTCCGCGTCGCGACCATGCCGCGTCGGCCGTAGTAGGGCTCGGTCGACCGCGACACGCCGCCGGCGGCCAGCCCGCCGAAGCCCGAGCCCGCTTCCCCACCCCACCAGCCCGCCGCGCCCTCGAACGCGTCATCGGGCAACTGCAGCGTCGGCTCGCGGAGGCCTTCCATCTTCAAGCGCGTCTCCCATGCGCGGATCAGGATCGAAGGCGAGGGCGGCCGCTGCGGATTGAGCGCTGAGAAACTCCCGAGCGGCACATCGACGGTCATTTCTTCTGTTGGCGGTTCGGCCAGAGGTTCCGCCGGCGCTTCCGCCTGTTCTTCAACTCGTTCGCCAATGGGCGCCTCGTCCGCGCCGACTTCGGCATCAGTCACCGTCCGCCGCACGCGCAGCCGCATTGTTTCTCCGGGGCTGTGCGCCAAGATCGCCGCCCGCAGATCGTCGTACGTCACCAGCTCGATGCCCGCCGCTTCGACGAGCGTGTCGCCCGATTGCAGCAGGCCGAGGTCGGACGCGGGGAACCCCGGCACCGCCGAGTCGATCCGGATGCCGCCGTTCTGCGCATCGACCGCTTGGAAGCGCACGCCCAGCGCCGCTCGGGGCGCCGTCTCGAACAGGCCCGACCCAACCTGCTCCACCCGCGCGCGCTGCTCGGGCGAGAGATCCTCTCGACGCAGCGTTCGGAAGATAAAGTCCATCGTCAGGCCGGGCGTCATGCGCAGCGTGCGCGTCGCGTTCTCGCGCTCGTTGGCGTTGGGCGCGTCCATCGCCTCGATCGCCGCCTCAGCCGCCTGTTCATGGTCGGGATGCATCCCCGCCGACTCGACTTCGACGGCCGGTCGCGGCTCCGGTTGCGGCGGCGCGACCTGCGCAGCCGCGACCGATGCCAAAGCCAGCGCCGTGCATACCGAAGCGGCACACCGCGCGGACCATGAGCGTCCGAACGAGTCGAGTCCAGAATCAGCCGAGCGATGGCGGTAGGGGTGCGTCATAGTTTCTAGTGTCGGCTCCACGCCCGCTCGGTCAACCGTGCGGCCGTGGGTTCCCCGCCTGCCGCGACACCAGCGTGACCCAAAGAACCGCTAAGCCCGGCCTTTGAAGACCCGCCGAAGGTCCGAGTCGGCCCGGTCGGCGATCCAGACGGCTTTATCGTGGATCATGCGCAGGAACGCCGGCCCGCTGACCCGCAGGAAACGACCCGTCCGGGCGACCGGCTCGACCGCTTCGGAGATCAGCGACTCGATCATCAGCCAGGGCAGCGCCCGGCGTTCCGACTTAGACAGCCGCCCCGGTCCGCCCGCGCGGGTCGGGGCGGCCCGGTCGTACCCGGCCCAGAACCAGCGCAGCCGCCCCGCGTCCAGGTCCGCCGCCCAGGCCTCTTCGGGCCGAGCCGCCGCGGTGACGTCCCGGCCGGGCGCCCGGATCGAGAACTGCGCCAGCCCCTGCGCGACATCCAAGACCCGGGGCGCCAGGCGCACCGCGTCGTAGTCCACCACGGCGGAGACCCGGCCGTCCTCGGCAAACAGCATGTTGCCCGCGTGCCAGTCGCCGTGGATGAGCTGCGCGGGCCAGCGTCGCGCGCCCAGCTTCTCGCACCGCGTCGCGGCAAGGTTGTAGAGCTGTTCGAGCGCCGCCGCGATCGCGCCCGCCTTGTCCTGCGTCCGCGCCGCCTGCAGCGACGCCAGCACACGCCGCGACGCGTGGTAGCCGCCTAGAGGCGGCCGCCATTCCATCGTGCCTTCCGGCGCCAACCGATGAAAGACCGCGAGCCACGCGCCCGCCTCGCCGGTCATCGGTTCGCCGCCGTCGTACCCGACGCCCTCGATGTACTCGAAGAGCTCATACACGGCGCCGTCGAGCCGCAGCATCGTGCCGCCGTTGTTCTTGGACGCCACGAGCGCCGGCAGCGGGAACCCGCGTTCGCGCAGTCGATGCTGGAGGCCCTGCACCGCGCCCACTCGCAGCGGGTCGTCGGTGCCCGGACGCAGCCGCTTGAGCAGGTACCGCCCGCGGTCGGACGCGACCAGGACTTTCGGCGCCGCGCGCGCGCCGCGGGTGAACGGCGCCACCGATCGCACCACGCCCAGGTCGTACTGCGCCAGCACCACCGCCAGCTCGCCCGGCCGGAACGCGCCGGCGCGCTCGCCCGGCGCGTCGCCTTCCGATCCGAACGCACGCTGCGGCGACGCGGGTTGGTCCATCACTCGACGTTCTGGATCTGCTCTTTGATCCGGTCGATCGCGCCCTTGATCTCGACCGTCAGCCGAGCGATCTGCGCGTCGGGGCTCTTGCTCGCGATCGTGTTCGCCTCACGCAGCATCTCCTGCGCCAGGAAGTCCAGCGTCCGGCCGATCGGCGTGCTGTCGTTCGTGGAGAGCATCTCCCCGAACTGCTCGATGTGCGCGCTCAGGCGCGTGACTTCCTCGGCGATGTCGGTCCGCTCGGCGTAAGCCGCGATCTCGCGCGCCAGCTCGGCCGGCTGGGCCTGCATCTCCGCGTCACGCAGCAGCCCGTCGATCCGCGAGCGCAGGCGCTGCTCGTACGCCTCGATCACGCCCGGCGCCAGCTTTCTGAGTTCGGCGAGCCGCTCGGCGATCGTGACGCGGTCGGCGTGCAGAATCTCGATCAGCGACTGGCCCTCGCGGGCGCGCATCGCTTCGAGCCGATCGCACGCCTCGCCCGCGAGCTGCAGAATCATCGCCCGGGCGCGGTCCATCCGCTCCGGCTCGTCCCTCGGCGGGACCAGCACGCCCGGCAAACCCAGCAGGGCGCCGGCGTCGAGCGTCGCGGCGCCCGATGCGACCGAAGGGGCTTTCTTGGCCTGCGTGATGTAGCGTTCGAGCGCATCGGGGTCGATTTCGCCCGACGCGACCACAACGCCGCCCTCGATCGAAGCCGTGATCGTCACGCTGCCCCGGCGGAGCCGCCCGCGCAAGAGCGATTCGATCTCGCCCTCCATCGCTTGCAGCTCTTCCGGCAATCGGATCGAGCACTTGAGGTACTTGTTGTTGAGGCTGCGGAGCTCGACGGAGAATCGTCGGTCATCGACCACGCCCGATGCGCTGCCAAAGCCGGTCATGCTACGGATCAAGGAAAGCTCCCGTGATGCCCCCGTATATGACGCCCGCGGCGCCCGCGGTCTCGGCCCCACACCCCGATGCGTTCGTGTGCGGAACGAAAGGGTCCGTCGGAAAGACGTATCAGCCGCCGTCGCCGGTCGCGGGTTCATCGGCGACGGGTTCGTCCCCGCCGGCTTCATCGCCTTCACCGCCTTCGTCGGCCCCGACATCCTCGGCGTTTTCGACCGGCGTGATCGTGAGGCCGTCCTGATCTGCGGCTTCGTCGGTGCGTTGGATGCCCAGCTCGACGAGGTCTTGGGTCTCGGCGCCGGTCTCGGGGCCGGCGGACATAGCGGGCTGTTGCGGCGGGGCCGCAAAGTTGCGGGCCGCGAAGACCAAACCGACGGCCGTGACAAGATAGATCACGAAGATCGCGATGGTTGCGATCGTCAGGGCGTCACCCGTGCGCGCGCCGAACGCGGTCTGCCCGGCGTTGCCGCCGCCGCCGCCCGCGCCGAACGCGCCGCTGAGCCCGCCGCCCTGCGGCCGCTGGATCAGCACCGTGAGGACCATCAGGACGCAGATCACAAGGAATCCGACGACCAGAAGCTGCACTGTCAAACCCGAAATCGCCAGCGTCATGCCGCGGCCTCCCAGTCGGCGAACCGTCGCCCGGCGTTCGGCCGAGTCGTTCGATCGTTGTCACACCCTCGAAGCGCCGCGAAATCGGCCTCGAAACGAGGGCCGCAAGTCTAGGCGCGGCCCCGCACTGGCCCCAGCCCAGCTCCAGCCTGACCTCACCGTGGACGGGTCCCGCCCGGCTATGAAGCCGCCGCGGCCGCCTCGATAATCCCGGCGAACGCCTCGCCCTTGAGCGAGGCGCCCCCGATCAGCCCGCCGTCGATGTCGGGCTGGCTCATGAGGCCCGGCGCATTGTCGGGCTTCATCGAGCCGCCGTAGATGATCCGCATCTGCTGGGCGGTGTCGCCGCTGTAGAGCGTTCCGAGCAGGGTTCGGATGAATGCGTGAGCGTTCTGGGCGTCCTGCGGGCTGGCGACCTTGCCCGTGCCGATCGCCCAGACGGGTTCGTAGGCGATGACGATCTTGCCCATTTTGTCCTCCGCCACACCCTCGAGGCCCGCGCGGAGCTGTCGTTCGTTCACGGCGTCGGTCTGTCCGGTTTCGCGCTCATGGAGTTGCTCACCCACGCAGAGGACGCAGAGCAGGCCCGCGTCGAGGGCGGCCCGGGTCTTGGCGCCGACGAGTTCGTCGCTCTCGCCGATGACATGGCGTCGCTCGGAGTGCCCGGTCAGGACGGTTTCGACGCCGCAGTCGCGGAGCATCGCCGCGGAGACTTCGCCGGTGTAGGCGCCGTCGGGATCTTTCCACAGGTCCTGTGCCCCGAGCTTGACGCCCGAGCCGTGGTCACCGAGCGCGGCGCCGACGCCGGTGAGATAGGGGAACGGCGGGAAGACCGCGACCTCGACGCCGTCGAAGGCTTTGGCGCGCTTCGCCACATCGGCCGCCAGATCGCCGGCCGAAGCCGAAGCCGTGTTCATCTTCCAGTTCCCGCCGACGAAGGGCGTGCGCTCGGGCATCGGAGACTCCTCGATCGGGCGCGACTCGCGGAGCCGGGCCGGCTTGGACGGCCGCCGATACGGAATCGAACGCCGACGGTACTTCGAAACAAAAAGAACAACACGGCTCGGTGAGCCGTGCTGCTCGAAAGTCGGTTAGACCGTGGGGCCCGCGTTGCGTACCGCGTCGTCCATCATGAACTGCTGATCGTTCTCGCGGAACTTCGTCGCAAGCGTCTTGGCCTGAGCCTTGTACGCCGCGGAGTCCTTCCAGGTGTTGATCGGCTTGAGGACCTCGCTCGGCACGCCTTCCACGGCCTTGGGCACGTGCAAGCCGAAGTGCCCGTCTTCCTCGAACTCGGCCTTGTCGAGGTGCTTGTCGAGGATGGCGGTGACCATCGCTCGGGTGTATCGCAGCTCGAAGCGGTGGCCTTCGCCGTAGCCGCCGCCGGTCCAGCCGGTGTTCAGCAGCCAGACGTTGGCGTTGTGCTTCTTGATGCGCTCGGCGAGCATCTCGGCGTACACCTTCGGACGACGCGGGAGGAACGGCCCGCCGAAGCAGGGCGAGAAGTTCGGTTGCGGCTCGGTCACGCCCGCCTCGGTGCCAGCCAGCTTGGACGTGTACCCGTTGATGAAGTAGTACATCGCCTGCTCGGGCGTCAGCTTGCTGACCGGGGGCAAAACGCCGTAGGCATCGGCGGTCAGGAAGATCACGTGCTTGGGGTGCCCGCAGGTGCTGGGGATGACGGCGTGGGGGATGAAGTCCACCGGGTAGGTGACGCGGGTGTTCTCGGTGATCGAGCCGTCGTCGTAATCGGGCACGCGGGTCTTCTCATCGACGACGACGTTTTCGAGCACGCTGCCGAAGCGGATCGCGTTCCAGATCTGCGGCTCGCCCTCTTCGCTCAGCTTGATGCACTTGGCGTAGCACCCGCCCTCGAAGTTGAACACGCCCGAATCGCTCCATCCGTGCTCATCATCGCCCACCAGCGAGTGCGCCGGGTCGGCCGAGAGGGTCGTCTTGCCCGTGCCGCTGAGCCCGAAGAAGAGCGCCGCGTTGTCGGGGTGGTACGTCTCGACGTTGGCCGAGCAGTGCATGGGGAACACGCCCTGCTCGGGCATGTCGTAGTTCATGGCATAGAAGATCGACTTCTTCATCTCGCCCGCGTACTCGGTGCCCAGGATGGCCACGGTCTTCTTGGTCAGCGACTGCACAACGATGATCGGGCTGTCGACGCCGAGGGCTTTCTGCTCTTCATCGGTCAGGCGGTGCCGGCCGGCGTTGATGACGGTCCAGTCGTGGTTCCACACGGCGTTCGGGCCGGCGGCCTTGGTCCCCTGGCGGATGAACAGCGTCTGGCAGAACAGCGCGTGCCAGGCCTGCTCGGTCACGACGCGCACGCCGAGGCGGTGCGTCTGATCGGCGCCGGCGAAGCCCTCGAAGACGTACAGCTTGGACTGCTCGTTGAGGTGCTTGGTCGCGATCTCGAGCGCCAGGTCGAACCGCTCGGGCGTGATCGGCTGGTTGACCTTGCCCCACCAGATCTTGTCGTGCACCTCGGGGCTGTCCTCGAGGTACTTATTCTTCGGGCTGCGGCCGGTGCGGTCACCCGTGCGGCAGATCAGGGCGCCGTTAGCGGCGAGCCGGCCCTCGCCGGCGGCCACGGCGCGCTCGATCAACTCGGCGCTCGGCAGGTTGCGCAGCGTCCGCTGCTCGGAAAGATCGAGCGTGGTCGGGGTCATGGTCGTCATCCCGGATTCCCTTCGTTTCGCTTCGCGTCCATCCCCCCGCGGAACGCTAGAAACGAGACGCGTTCCACGCCACCCCAATGTCCGAAATACACACCTATTGCTGCGATTTTCGGCCAACTCTACCGGCCCGAGCCGCTCGGCGCCGAGCCGCCGAGCGAGCCCCGCACGAAGCGTCACAGCCGCGCGGTGTGCGACGTTTCGCGTCCTTCGCTTTCACCAGCGCGGCGCCCTTCGTTGTGTCGTATGGGGCTCGGGCCTATCCTTTCCTTCACGCCCATGCGCACCGCCCCGCAGCCACGAGCCTGCGACCGGATGCCCGCGGCATGATGGCGGCCGTAGCTCAGTTGGTTAGAGCACCTGGTTGTGGTCCAGGAGGTCACGGGTTCGAATCCCGCCGGTCGCCCTTTTTCCAGACCCGATCCGGGTCACCGCACGCCGAGTTCGTCGAGCGTCCGTCCCACAGACGCGGCGTACCCGCCGCCGAACAGCCGGGCGTGGACCAGCAGCGGGTACAGCACGTACACCGCCCTTCGGCGTTCCCAGAAGCCCGCCCGGATCGGCCGCAACGCGTGGTAGCGTTCGAAGAACGCATCCCCGAACGTCGAGAACATCGTGATGAACGCGAGTTCGACCTCCGGGTCGGCGTAATGGCACGCCGGGTCGATGAGCGCCGCGACCCGTTCGGCGCGCGTAAGCACGTTGCCCGACCAGACATCGCCGTGGATGAGTCCGGGCGTGTTCGTCGCGCCTTCCAGCAGTGCGTCGATCGAGTCGGCGGCGCGGTGCACCCGGTCGCGTAGCGGGCGATCGAGCCCGCCGTGCGCGAGCGCATTGTCGGCCATCGCGCGCAGCCGCCGATCGGCGTAGAACTCGGGCCACGACGCGTGCCAGTCGTTCGGCTGGTGCAGCCCACCGATCAGGCCGTCGTACCCGAGTCCGAATCGGCCGTCGTCTGTGGTGTGCGCGTGCAGCGCCGACAGTCGTTCGGCCGCGTCCCGCTCGACCTCAACGCTGATCCCGCCGCCGTGCTCGATGTGTTCGAGCACGAGGATCTCGTCATCGCAGGCGATGACGCCCGGCACGGGAACGGCCCCGGTGTCGGCCAGCGTGCCGAGCATCCGCGCTTCCACGCGTGCCCGGCGTTCGGGGTCGAGCTTGACCACGACGCGCGCCCCCGACGCCAGCGTCACACGCCGGACATCGGCCACGCAACCGCCGCCGAGCGGCGTGTGCGAGACCGCCCGCTCGCCCAACAGCGCTTCGAGGCGTTGGGACAGCTCGCCTGCGTTCGATGGATCGTGTTCGGACGAACCCATGCGCGCTCCGTCTTCTGCGCGCTGCCGTGTGTGATCGGGGCATCAAGCCGCGGCTTGATCGTCCTCGTCGTCCATCGGCGTCCGATCGACGAACTCGGCCAGCGCACAGAGCACCGGGAGCTTATCGAGTGGCTTTTTCAGGAACGACGCCGGGCGCAGCCGCTTGAGCAAGCCGCGCACCGCGGACGGCTCGGCGACCGTTGCCAGCACCAGCGGCGTCGTGATGTTGAGCTGCCGGATCGCCGCGAAGAGCGGCTCGGCGTTCTCCGAGCCCAGGTGGTAGTCGATCACCTCGACGTCCACACCCTTGAGGATCTCCGTGATCGCCTCGTCCGCGTTCGTCGCCTTGCGCACCGTGAGCTGGCTCCCGCGGACGACGTTCAAGAACGCCGCGTGGTCGACATCGCTGTCGTCAACGTACAGCACCGTGCCCTTCAGATCGTGCGCGTGTACACGGTCGAACCGGAACCACGCGTGGGAGGCGTCGAGCCACGAATAGTCTCGCAGATCGATCTCCTGGTAGAACTCGATGCCCAGTTCGTGGATGATCCCGCGAACGTGGCGGCACCGACGCACGATGCCCCGCACGGGAACCAGCGTCTTGTTGACGTGCGGCAGCGTCACGCGGACGTCCGAACCCTCGTGCAAAAACCCGCTGTGCAGCAACCCGATGCCCTTGGCCGAGAGGTTGCGCACGGCCATGCGCACGCTCGTGGAACTCCCGTCCTCACGCATCAACTCCACCGGCGCCGCTTCGAGCCGGTAGGCATGCCGAGCGAACTCGCGGCCCGAAGCGCCGGCGTCGGCCGGGCCCGCACCACCGCCGCCGCTCTCACGCGCGTCCATCAACTCGAACAGTTCGCGCAACGCGTGCCGCCCGAGGCCGATCGAGTTCCGCGGGCCCGCGTTCTGGCCTCCGACTTCATTGCGTGTCTGCGGGGGCATGGCTGGGGTCAACCTCCGGGGCGGTGCGCTCCATCGAGTGCATCGGCCCGAGGAACCTCCGGCTCAAATACAAACATTGCCCTCGACGTTCGGTAGCCCGAGCGACCCGCAAGGCCCGCCAATCAGAACGCGTCCGGCCTTCGCGGTCTGGTCCGATCATCAGTCAGCGGGGTGACACTCTGACGCCAGACGCGGGTGCAGCGTCCGGTGCGTCGAGTCAGGCCGCGTTGTTGCCCATGTCGTTATTGCCCACCTCGTCGTTGCCCACGAGCAGGATCTCGCCGAGCGCGAGATGCAGCGTGCGCTCTTTCACGGGGGACGACAGCCGGAGCGTCGGGTCGAGGGCGACCGAGGCCGTCACCGAGGCCTCGTTGTCGTTGCGGTAGAGCGCGATCGAGTTGAGCCGCACGCCCTCGGCCTGGAGCATCATGTTCAACTCGGTCGCCTGATCGAGCTGCGCGGTCACGTCGGAGATCAGCACGTCGCAGCCGTCGCCCACCGCGGAGGCGCCCTCTTCGGCGCTGGCCACCTCCGCCACACGCATCCCCGTATTACGCAGCAGATTACGGAACACCTTGCGGCCGAGCTCCGTCCCGCCGATCAGCACGATGCGGCCTGTGAGCTGCTCGGGGTCGACTTTCTCCAGCGTGAACCACTCGTTTTCCGGCGGCGCCACGCACTTGAGATCGATCGGGTTGTTGAACGCCACGCCCAGCTCGTGCACCATCCCGGCGATGTGCGAGCAGCGGCGGACCTTCCCGTCGATCGCCAACTGATCGCCGCTGGGCGCGATCAGCAGCACCTTCGCGTGCGTGCCGGGGTGGACGAACCCGCTGTGCAGCAGCGCGATGCCCCCGGCCGAGAGGTTCCGCGCCGCGAGCTGCACGCGCACGCGCGACCCGCCCGGGTGGTCGAGTTCGACCGGCACCTGCTCGCTCGTCCAGTTCCACCGCGCGTACTTGCGGTTCGCGATGCCGCCCGGCGTGTTCTTGGCGCCGGCGCGGGACTGCCCGATGCGGTTCATTTCGTCCACGACCGCGCGGACCTGACCCCGCGAGAACCCGAGCGAGTTCTGGCGATCGGAACTCGCGTCATCGGAGCCCTTCTTCGGAGTCCGCGCCTGCGGGCGGTTGGTAGCCGCCGGTTTCCGAACGCCTTGCTGGGTCATGCTGCCAACGCCTCCGTGCCTTCATGCTGGGTCACCCGCTTCTCGGATTCCCGACCTTCCGATCGGGAAACCGGGCCGCGGGCTGAAGCGCCCGGCAGGATCGCGGGTTGAAGCGTGTGTCCGCAGACCACTGAAACCGGCTGTGTCGTTCACACCGCGCGCAAAATGTGGGTGGAGGCGCGTTATCGGCGTCGAGTGCTGCAAGCCCGCGAGCCGCGCGAGCGATCGCCGCTACACGTCCAGGTTCTTGACCTCGAGCGCGTGCTTCTCGATGAACCGCCGCCGCGGCTCGACCTCTTCGCCCATCAGGACCGTGAACAGCCCGTCGGCCTCGCTCGCCTGCTCCCACGTCACCTTGAAGAGCGTGCGTCGGGAGGCGTCCATCGTCGTGTCCCAGAGCTGCTCGGCGTCCATCTCGCCCAGGCCCTTGAACCGCTTGATCTCCAGCCCGCGTCGGCCGATCTCGTGCAACGCGCCCAAGACCCCCGCCAGGTTCGCCGCCTCGACCACCCGCGCGTCCGGGCGCGACTCGGTCCGCGTGACCGCGGTTTCGCCCGAATCGTCGTCGGCGTCCGCCGCGTCTTCCGCGGAGTCGGCGGACTTGGACGAGGCCTTCTCCGTCACCCAGGCGAACCGTGCCGGCATGCGCTGGCCGGTGACCGATTCTTCTTGCACGAGCGCGTAGTCCTCGACCGCGAGGCCGAGTGCCGCGAGGTCATCGAACATCGCGCCGAGTTCGCGGTTCTCGTGCAACTCGCGCAGCCGGGCGATCGGTCGCGCTTCGACCGGGGTTTCGCCGCCGCCGTCGGCTTCGGCGCTGGCGCCCGCGGCTTCGTCTTCCTCTGTTTCGCCGGCGTCGTCCAGGCGCAGGCCCTCGCGGTCCACAATGGCCAGGGCCGCGGCTTCGTCCCACGCGTATTCGTCGCGGGCCTGCCAACTCACGCGGTGGCTCGGCAGGCGCATCGTGCCCTCGGGGTCGTTGTGCCGCTCGGCCAGCAACTCGGGGAACAGCACGCCGCGGCGCTCGGCGACCTCGACCAGCTCGGCCAGCCGCGAGAGCATCCGCACCGCGCGGCGGGCTTCGTCGCCTTCCAGCGTGCGCTCCACCGGGGCGTCGGCCGCGTCGGCGTGCGTGTCGGCGCCGGAAAGATCGCGCACCTCGAGCCGGCTGTGCTCCAGCCCCAGGTCCGTCAGCGTCGCGGCGAGCGAACGCTCGTTGAGCACGTAGCGCCCGGTCTTGTTCTTGCCGCTGCCGCGCAGCACCTGGTACAGAGGCGGCTGGGCGATGTAGATGTGCCCGCGACGCACCAGCTCGGGCATCTGCCGGAAGAAGAACGTGAGCAGCAGCGTGCGGATATGGCTCCCGTCGACGTCGGCGTCCGTCATGATGATGACCTTGCCGTAGCGCAGCCGCGACAGGTCGAACTCGGCGCCGATGCCGACGCGCAGCGCCGCGATCAGCGTGCGGATTTCTTCGAAGCCCAGGATCTTGTCGATGCGCGCCTTTTCCACGTTCAGCAGCTTGCCGCGCAGCGGCAGGATCGCCTGCGTCTCCACGTCGCGGCCCTGCGTCGCCGACCCGCCGGCCGAATCGCCTTCCACGATGAACAGCTCGCTGCGGTCCACGTCCTTGGTCTTGCAGTCGCGCAGCTTGTGCGGCATCGAGCCGGAATCGAGCGCGGTCTTACGCCGCGTCAGCTCGCGGGCCTTGCGCGCTGCCTCGCGCGCCTGGGCCGCGATGATGCCCTTGAGGCACAGCCGCTTCGCTTCGGCCGGGTGCTCTTCCAGCCACGCCTGCAACTCTTCGTGCACCGCCTGACCCACGAACGGCTCGATCTCAGGGTTGAGGAGCTTCTCTTTGGGCTGGTTGTTGAACGCCGGGTCGGGCAGCTTCACGCTGACGATCGCGATCAGGCCCTCGCGCAGGTCTTCGCCCGTCGGCGTCGGGTCTTTGTCTTTGATGATCCCCGCGCGGCGGGCGTAGCCGTTGAGCGTGCGGGTGAGCGCGACCTTGAAGCCTTGCCCGTGCGTGCCGCCGTCGGCGTTGTTGATGTTGTTCGCGAACGTCAGCATCGACTCGCTGTACCCGTCGTGGTACTGCAGCGAGACCTCGCAGATCATGCTGCGGGCTTCGTCTTCACGTTTCAGGTACACCGGCGGCGAGATCGCCGTCTTGCCCTTCATCAGGTGCTCGGTGTACGCCAGCAGGCCGTTCTCGGCGTGGAAGACTTCGCTCCGCGGCTTGCCATCGGCGTCCACGCGTTCGTCCGTCAGGCGGATCGTCGCGCCCGGGTTGAGGTACGCCAGCTCGCGCAGGCGCCCGGCCAATGTCTCGTAGCTGAACGTGGTGTCGGGGAAGATCGTCGCGTCGGGCTTGAAGCAGACGGTCGTGCCCTTCTGCCGCGCGCTGCCCGCGGGGATGTCCCCAACGATCGACAGCGGCTTGGTCACCGCGCCGCGTGAGAACTCGATGCGGTGCACCTTGCCGTCGCGGTAGACCTCGGCCTCGAGAAACTCGGAGAGCGCGTTGACGCAGCTCACGCCCACGCCGTGCAAGCCGCCCGAGACCTTGTAGGCCGAGCCTTCCTGGCCGAACTTGCCGCCCGCGTGCAGCTTGGTCATCACGACCTCGATCGCGGGCTTGCCGTCGAGCGTGGGGTCCTCGTGCTTCATCGGTTCGACGGGGATGCCCCGGCCGTCATCGGTCACGAGGCACGAGCCGTCGGCCTGAATGGTCACGCTGACGTGATCGGCAAAGCCGGCCATGGCCTCGTCGATGGAGTTGTCGACGGTTTCGTACACCAGGTGATGCAGCGCGTTGAGCCCGGTGCCGCCGATGTACATGCCGGGGCGTTTGCGGACCGCTTCGAGGCCTTCGAGGACCTTGATCTGGTCGGAGCCGTAGTCGCCCCCGGCGGGTTTTGGGGCGGGTGCGGAGGAACCATTAGGAGTCGGGCTGTTGGATTCGGTCATGGCGCTTCCGGGGTGCTTTTCGGCGACCGCCCGGATGCGTCGCGGGCCGTCGGGAATGATAGGTCCGAGCCCCGTTCCGGGCCGAAAAATCACACGCCGAGCGGTCGCTCCGCGGCCCCGGCCGGTACACGCTTGCGAGACCGATTCCGGACTGCGTTCCGGGCCCGATGTTGAACTCGTTCCAGGCTCCCGCCATGAACCCCGATGCCGCCGCCCATCCCCCCGATTCCGACCCCGCCAAGGGGGATGGACCCGCGCGCGAGCCCCGCCCAGGCGTGCATTTCTCGCAGGGCGGCTCCGTCGCCTCGGGCGTCATGCCGCCCATGGCCGCCGCGATGTTCGTGCTGATGGCGCCGATGCTGCTGATGGTCGTCCCGGCGGTCGCGATAATGGTCGCCGACCGGCTCCTCGGCCTGCCGCGCGGGCTGGAATGGGCCATCGCCACCGCCCTCATCATCGGCGCCTGCGTCATCGCCGGGCCCAGACTCGCCCGCGCTTATCGCCGCGGGACGGACATCAAGGGCCTCCCCCTCGCTGCCGATCCCACGGTCCGCGTCAACGTCATCTGCTGGAACGACCAACGAGCCGAACTTGAGCCGCTCGAAGACGTCGCCTTCGAGCCCGAGCAGTTCCGCGCGTGGCTGCCCGACCGCGCCATCGCGCCCCACGCCCAACGCCTCGGCTGGATCGCCTACGCGGTCGCCATGGGCTCGTTCTGGCTTCTAGAGCGCTTCGATCCGGTCTTCCGCCAACTCAGTGCCGGCGCGATCATCGTCGTTGGGCTCATCGTCCTCGTCTACATCTTCCGCAAGCCGACGTACGTCCGCGTCATGCCGGGCAAGGTTGAGATCCGCCGGTACCCCATGTTCGCCAAGCCGTCGGGCTCAACGCCGCCGGATGTCGAGGCGGTGAACCTGCGTGATCAGACCGTGGTGCTCGATTTCCGCCGCGGCGCCGTCATGGCCGGCCCGTGGACGCAGGACGACGTGCCCGCGCTCACGCCCGACTACCGCGTCAAGGAATGGAGATCCCCCGCGCTGCGCACATCGCTCATCCCCGATCGCGACCGCGCCGAGCGCATGCTCTACCTCGCAACCATCAGTACCGCGCCGTCGTTCGACATGGACGACACGCCGCGCGACGGCTAGGTATGGCCCGGCCAGCTAGTCCTCAATGAGCACGACGCTGACCCCTTCGGCCAGCAGTTCGTACACCAACTCGACATCGTCATTGTGCAGCCGCACGCAGCCCATCGAGGCCTGCGAGCCGATGGAGTCGGGGTCGATGGTGCCGTGGATGCCGTACCCGGTGAACCGCGCCGCCTCGCCGATGCCTTCGAGCCCGATCCAGCGTTCACCGATCGGGTTGTCCGGATTGTCGGCGCCGAAGTGTTCGCCCGTGCGCGGGTTGATCCACTGCGGGTTGACCAGCTTGCTCTCGCGCCGCACACGGAACAGCCCCGTCGGCGTGCCGTCGTGCTCACCCAGGCCGACCGCGAACGAGCGGACGTACATCCACTCCTCGGGTTCATCGGGCGCGCCGTGGTAGATGTCCATGCGGTACTGGTCTTTGAACACATGCGCATGGAACGGCCCGCGGACGAGCTTCAGCGTCTGATCGACCCGAATCTTGGAAGGATCGCTGATGTTGTTGACCCGCGCGATCAGTCTGTGATCCACGCCCAAATCATTGTTTCGCGTGATCCGCTCGAGCGTGTCACCAGACTGCACGGTGTACGACTCGGTCATCCACATCCCCGGCGCCACCCGCGGCGAAAAAATCAGCGTGAGGTTCAGTTCCGAGAGCTTCGTCCGCAATCGGCGACGATCGGATTCCGTCGTCGCGTCCAGCAGTGCCGAGTTCAGCACGCCCGCGGCCTGCGCGAGCTGCCCACGCTCGATCAACGCGTCCGCATCCACGAGCGCCGTCGCGGTCGTGCCGCCGGGCGGTCGTGTTGTATTGACGGGCGGATCCACTGCGCGGGGTGCGGCCCGCGGCGTGCTGCGCGTCGGAGCCGGAGCTTCGGTCGCCACTCGATCCGGCGAGGCGTTCGCGGTCGGAGCGGACGAGCCAGTGCTGCCTTGGGTGCGGGCCGCGTTCTCCAGTGCGTCGGCCAGCGATGAACTCGTGACGGGCACGGTGTCACGCGCGGGGGGCTCGGACGAGCGACCACCCGTGGCGCTGTCCATGCGCGTTTCCGGCGTGCCGGTTGGCGCGTCGGCGCCGAGCGAGCGTGTGCCCGCGGGCAGCGTGTCGCTCGGGTTCGCATCGGTCTCGGCCGCCGCGAGTGTCGCCGAATCGCCGCCGTCATCGCCGGGCGCCGAGGATGCGGAAGGCCAGAACGCCCACACACCGGCCACGAGCAAGGCGCCGATGACGAACAGCCCGATCACGCGGCCCGGGCCGGAGCGGGATCGAGAGCGAGAGACGCGGGCGCGGGGACCGACGCCCCGGCTGCTTTGGGAGGGAAGTGCCATAACGGGATCCTCTGGGGGCGTTCACATCCGGTCAACGCCGAAGGCCGGCGCGTGACGTTTCCGCGAATCGCCCGTTCAGCGCGGTCGTTCGGTGTTGTTCAGGGCCCTATCGCCCGGAGCGATCGATCTCGATCAGCCGACGGTCCGTGACCACGAGGTCGACGGGCGCGTCGTGATCCATCATCGGCGTCTCGGGCACGATCTGGTGATCGAACGCCACCCCAACCCGCAACGCCCGCCGGCACCGCGGCAAAAACCGGTCGTAGAACCCGCCGCCACGCCCGAGACGCCCGCCGGAGGCGTCGAACGCCACGCCCGGCGTCAGCACCGCGTCAATCTCGCTCGGATCAACTCGCCCTAAATCGGTGGTCGCCTGCAGGATCGGCCCCTGACGCTCAAGCCCGCCGACCCGGCCTTCAGCCATGTTGTTCACGAGCCACGCCGTCATCGACGACGCCTCCCAGTCCACCCGAGGCACCGCGATCCGGATGCCCTTGCCCAGCCATCGGGCGATGGCATCGAGCACGTCGGGCTCATCGTCCAGCGGCGCGAAGGCCAGGATCAGCTTGGCCTGCGTGAGATCGGGTTGAACGTGCAGCCGTCGGCAGACCTCGGCCGAAACCGCCTCGCGGTCGGATGCCGACACCGCCGACGCCAGCCGACGCACGCGATCGCGCAGCTCTGCTTTCGAGTTGTCGGTGTGGTCCATGGCGCTCACAGGGTCGGCGTCCGGCATCGCCGAGCATTTCGCATAAAAATAGGTAGTGGTACGAATAGGGGCCGGATTTTGAGCGGTATTAGGACTCTTTTTGAGAGCGAAGCCTCCGAATATATTCAAGACGCTCGGAAAGAAGACGTTCCGATCCTTC
>JBCBZM010000004.1:0-58721 GCA_039815345.1 Planctomycetota bacterium
CGAGGGCTTCGCCATGGGCGCGTCCCTCGTGGCCCTGTTCTACCGCGTCGGCGGCGGCATCTTTACGAAGGCCGCCGACGTCGGGGCCGACCTCGTCGGCAAGGTCGAGGCCGGCATCCCCGAAGACGACGCCCGCAACCCCGCCACCATCGCCGACAACGTGGGCGACAACGTCGGCGACGTCGCCGGCATGGGCGCCGACCTGTACGAGTCTTACTACGGCTCGATCCTCGCAACGCTCGCGCTCGGCGCCGCCGCGGCCTTCGCGACCGCCGGGCTCAACAACGACGAGTCCGCCGCGTTCGCCTTTAAGCTCGCCGCCGCGCCGCTGGCGCTCGCCGGCGTCGGCATCTTCTGCTCCATCGCGGGCATTTTCACCGTCAAGGCCAAAGAGGGCGCCAACTTCGCCCAACTCCTTTCCGGCCTGCATAAGGGCGTCTACGTAGCCTCGATTCTGATCGTCGTGGCCTCGTTCGGCCTGCTCTACATGCTGTTCAACGGCAACGAGTCCCTCGCCGCCGCCGGCACGAGCTGGTGGCAGATGGGTCTGGCGATCGCCTCCGGCCTCCTCGCCGGCAACGTCATCGCCTACGCGACCGAGTACTACACCAGTTATGAGCACCGGCCGACCCGCGCGATCGCCGAGCAGGCGCTCACCGGGCCCGCGACGGTCATCATCTCCGGCGTCGCCGAGGGCATGAAGTCGACCTGGGCCTCGCTGCTCACCGTCGTCATCGCCATCCTCGCCGCCTTCACGCTCTGCGGCGGCAACGTCAACTTCCTCATGGGTCTCTACGGCGTCGGCATCGCCGCCGTCGGCATGCTCTCGACCCTCGGCATCACGCTGGCGACCGACGCCTACGGCCCGATCGCCGACAACGCCGGCGGCAACGCCGAGATGACCGACCAGCCGCCCCACGTCCGCGAGCGCACGGACATGCTCGACTCACTCGGCAACACGACCGCCGCGACGGGCAAGGGCTTCGCGATCGGCTCGGCCGCGCTCACCGCGCTCGCGCTCTTCGCCGCCTACGTCCAGATCGTGCAGACGCAGATCACCACGCAGTCGCAGACCTACGTCGAGAACCGCGCGGGCGACTTCGTCATGCCCGCCGACGCACCCGCCGGATGGGACAGCTACGCGGTCTACGAGGGTTACGGCAAGTTCGCGCTCGTGCATCCGGGCATGGGTGAAGACGGCGGCGACCTGATCGACGGCGCCATGCTCGTCGACCGCAGCCAGATCACCCCCACCGCGTTCTACGCACTCGAGAAGGACATGGTCTTCGCGGCCAACGAGATCCCCCTCGCCGCGTTCGAAGAGACCGACGAGACCAACACCCGCCTCTTCGAAGTCGCCGGGTTCGGTTCGTATCAGTTCCGCATCGTCAGCACGACCAACGGCACGATCAAAGACGTGCTCGCGTTCTACGACGTGAGCCTGGCCAACCCCCGCCTGCTCGGCGGCTTGTTCATCGGCGTGCTGCTCGCGTTCTTGTTCTGTGCGATGACCATGAACGCCGTGGGCCGCGCCGCCTACGCCATGATGGGCGAGTGCCGCCGACAGTTCGGCAAGATGCGCGAGGCCTTCCGCAGCCAGGGCATGAGCGAAGCCGACATCTCCGACCCGCAGAAGTGGCCCAAGCAGGTCGAGTTCGAGGGTGTCCACTACCCCGAGTACGCCAAGTGCGTCTCGATCTCCACCGCGGGCGCCCAGCGCGAGATGATCGTCCCCGCCATCCTCGCCATCCTCGTTCCGATCGCCGTCGGCCTCGTGCTCTCGGTCCCGGGCGTGATGGGCCTCCTCGCCGGCGGCCTGACCTCCGGCTTCGCCGTCGCGGTCTTCATGGCCAATGCCGGCGGCGCGTGGGACAACGCCAAGAAACTCCTCGAGTCCTACGGCAAGATCTCGGCCAAGGACTACGTCGAATCGGCCGAAGCCCGCAACAAGGTCCCCGAAGCCGTCCGCGAAGCCCTGCTCGCCCGGGCCGAGGAAATGGTCCGCACCGGCCAGGGCGACGCCCTCGTCTACGGCAAGGGCTCCGACGATCACAAGGCCACGGTCGTCGGTGACACCGTGGGTGACCCGTTCAAGGACACCTCGGGCCCGAGCCTCAACATCCTGATCAAGCTCATCTCGATCGTCTCGGTCGTCTTTGCCGGCCTCATCGTCGCCTACGGCCCGATGATCGGCTCGGCCCTCGGCCTCAGCTGATCCGCTCACCCTTCCATCTTCCCTACAACCGAACGTCAACCCTGAGCCGGGCGATACAGATCGTCCGGCTTTTTGCTTGGAAATTGTTTGCTATTCCGGCTATTTCCGGGGAAACCACCCGATTTAAATAAAAACCGCTCTAACTGACGTTGAGATCCCCCATTCTCGCGTATCCTGACACACTCCGTCTTCGGGCGGTGAAGAAGAGACCCCATGCCGGCTTCTTATCGGCGTGAGGATGGATGAGAGACGGCTTGAGAGAGTCAGAACCCTCGGCTGCGTGTCCGTGTGTCGAGGAGAGAAGGGATCGCGTTCTATGAAGAAGTGCATTGGTATGGCCGCGTTGATCGCGGTCGCGGGCGCCTCGGCCTCCGCGCAGCAAGTCATGCAGACCCAGTCGTTCGGACCGGATACCCCGAACTACGAGCAGGTCCTCACCTTTGATCTGTTCGATGTCGACATCAACGACGTCGAGTCCATCAAGGTGAAGTTCGAGCTCAACATCGATGGCGGCTCGCTCACTGTCGACAACGACGGCCTCGACGCCGCGGTCGTCGATGTCGAGCTCGGCGCGACTGGCGCCCTCAGCTCCACGGATGTCACGCTGCTCAACGGCGCGTTCCAGCCCGTCGCCGAGGACGTCGAGATCGGCACCACCGATACCTTCAACCTCGCCGCCAACGACGGTGACGATGACCAGAGCTTCGACCCCAACGGCGGTCTCGATGAGGACACGCTCTCCGGCGCCGGCCAGTCCGGCATGAGCATGGGCTTCATCAACTCGACGTTCTGGGCCGACTTCATCGGCGCGTCCGGCACGTTCGACATCCTCGCCGACATCGACCAGATCCTCGACTTCGGCGGCGTCGGCGGCGTCTCGGGCGGCTTCACGCCCGTCTCCGCTTCCGGCAACGTCATGATCATCGTGACGATCCCCGCGCCCGCCTCGGTCGGCGCGCTCGCGATCGGCGCTCTCGCCTTCGGGCGTCGCCGCCGCTGATCGCGGCTGATCGCCTGACCGAGCCCGGATCGTCACAGACCGGGTTCAAATTTCCCAGATAGACGCGACAACGCCGTCCCTTCCCAGGGGCGGCGTTGTTCTTTTTGGATCTCCCGCATACGCGTGACCCCCCGCACGGCATCCTTCAGCCGATTTTCAGGGCTTTGCCGGGGACCAGTCAATTTGTCAAAAAACTCCCGCAGTTGGCTGGCCGATTGTCACACATGGGGCACCTTCACCATGACCGGAGACCGCGACACGGGATCCGGAACCGTTGTTTGTGCGCTCGACATCTCCAGAACAGATGAGAGAGGTTCCCATGATTTCCAAGAAGACGCTCGCCGCGGCCGTGGTCGCCGGCGCTGCCGCCACGGCTCCCGCTCAGGTCCTCATGCAGATGCTGGACTTCGGCCTGAACACCCCGGACTTTGAGCAGACGCTCACCTTCAACCAGTTCGACATCGACCCCGCTCACATCCTGAGCGTGAAGTACACCGTCGAACTGGACATCGCCGGCGGCAACCTGACGGTCGATAACGACGGCGTCGACGGCGCCATCGTGGACGTCGAGCTCGGCGCCTCGGCCGAACTCAGCTCCACCGACGTCACCCTGCTCAACGACATGCTCAACCCCGTCGTCGACGAGGTCGAGCTGGTCACCACGGACACGCTCAACCTCGCCGGCAACGACGGCGACGATGACACCACCTTCGACCCCAACGGCGGCCCGGACGAAGGCTCCATCGATGGCGGCATGCAGTCGGGCATGAGCATGGGCTTCATCAACTCCATGTTCTTCGGCCAGTACGCGGGCATGGGCACCTTCGACATCCTCGTTGATGTCGACCAGGTCCTCGACTTCGGCTCGCAGAGCGGCGTCTCCGGCGGCTTCACGCCGGTGCAGGCCTCGGGCAAGGTCAAGATCGAGGTCACCCTCATCCCGAGCCCCGCGACCGCGGCCATGCTCGGCATGGGCGGCCTCGTCGCCGTCCGCCGCCGCCGCTGATCACAGCGAGCGATCCGGACCGAGTCCAAGCTCTCTCCCGCATCGCGGGCGCATCAACGAGAAAAGGCCGTCGCCATCACTAGGCGGCGGCCTTTGTTCATTTTTGAACGACAACGACCGACAGAAGTTTGATCATCTCGTGCCGTGCCAGACTCAACTGGCACGGAAACATGCCGCAACTCCGTGCGCTGCAACGGACTTGTGTACCTCGCATGAATGTGCGAAATGACGCTAGCGGCTTAGGCGCCCCACTGATAGCGTCCGCTGCGAAAGGAGGGCTCACCATGCCCCTCAACCGCAACATCTCCCTCATGATCGGTACCGCGATCGGTGTTACCACGGTCGGCACCATTGCTGTGGGACAACTCGGGCCTCTGCAGCCGCCCAATGGGGCCGTCGCTAACACATCGCCCTCACTCGAGGAAGTCGAAGATCAAATAGATCTGATACGTGCCACGCTCAATCAGCAATCGGGGCCCTGGGAGTCGTTTGTGCGCACGCCGGGCAGCCATGCGTCAGATCAACATACGTCGATCGAAGTTGCGCCGGGAAATGTCCGAGTGCATCAGATCACGGCGTATGAAGCGTACGTCGCCATCTTCGACGGCCCAGGTGATACTGGAACCAGCGGCGCTGGCGGAACGAACAACGTTGTCGCGCGAGTCAACTCTGTGCGAGGCCCAAACATGAGCGGTAACACATCAGTAGTTCCGCTCAACGTTGAAGTACAAAATGGCCTCCACGTTGCATATGACAGCCAAGGCAGCAGCGGACTTATTCAGATTCTTTACAGCCGGATCGACTAACCCAACTTCCCCGTCAGCACATACCACAACACCGCCACGACCTGCTCGGGGTGCTCAGCCACGCCCTGCGCGGCGGCGTCGACTTCTTTCAACGCATGACGAAGTTCCGGGCCGTGGACCGTGATCAGCGGCTTACCCAGCGCGACGGCATAGCCCGCGTCGAACGCCGCGTTCCATTCGCGGTACTTGCCCGCAAACCGCACCACGGCCACATCGCACCGCGAGAGCAGCGTTCGCGTGCGCACGGCGTTCAGCTTGCCGCCCTTGTGATCGTGCCAGAACGGATCGCTCTCGGCGCCGAAGACCGACACGCCGCAATCGTCGCTCGCGTCGTGATCTGTCACCGGACCGACCAGGTCCACATCCAGCTTGTGTGTTTCGACACCCTCGGCGATGCGCTCGCGCCAGTCCGAGTGAATCTCACCGCCCAGATACACCGTCCATCGCATGATCGACTCCTTCCCGCCGTGCCTCAGCGTCCCGCGAGTGACAGGATCTCCGGCAGCCGCGCGGGGTCGAGGTTGCCGCCGCTGACGATGACACCCACACGCTTGCCGCGCACGGCTTCGGGTTCTTGCTCGGACAGATCCACCAACCCGGCTAGCCCCAGCACGCCGCTCGGCTCGACCACGGCCTTGAGGCGTTCGAGGCAAAAGAGCGTCTGCGTCGCCAGCGCGTGCTCGCTGACGGTCCGCATGTCGTCCACCAGCGCGCGCACGATTGGGAACGTGTGATCACCCAGGCACGGCGTCCGGGCGCCGTCCGCGATCGTCACCGGGTCGCGCACCGTGTGCAGCGTGCCCGTGCGGAACGACCGCGTCGCGTCGTCGGCGGTCTCAGGCTCCACGCCGACGACACGGCACGCCGGGTTCATCGCCTTCGACGCGATCGCCGAGCCGCTGAGCAGACCGCCGCCGCCGCAACAGACGAACAGCCGGTCCAGAGGCCCCACGTCCTCGATCAGCTCCATCGCGGCCGTGCCCTGGCCCGCGATGACGTCCGGATGGTCGTACGGCGGGATGATCGTCAGCCCACGCTCGGCGGCGATCTGAGCGCCGAGTTCTTCGCGGACCTGCGTCGCGCGGTCGTACTCGATCACCTCGGCGCCGTAGCCCCGCGTGGCGGCCAGCTTGATCGGCGGCGCATCGCTGGGCATCACGATTACGGCCTGCACGCCGAGTTCCCGCGCCGCCAACGCCATCGCCTGAGCGTGGTTGCCCGAGGAATATGCGAGCACGCCGCGGGCCCGAACCGCGGGGTCGAGCTTCGCCATTGCGTTGGCGGCGCCGCGGAACTTGAACGCGCCCACGCGTTGGAAACACTCGGCCTTCAGAAACACGTGCGCGCCCGTGAGCGCGTCGAGCGTGCGCGAGGTCAGCACGGGCGTGCGGTGCGCGAGGCCCCCGAGCCGTTTCGCCGCGGCTTGCACATCGGCGTAGGTCACAGACAGCGCGGTCGCTTCGGTCATGAGCGAAGCGTAGGAAGCGAAGGCCGCACAAAAAAAGCCGCCTGGCACTGAGTGCCGGGCGGCAGTAGGAGATCTACTCCTGCGTTGGGCTGCGTCAACGGCAGCGCCGTCACGCTGCGTCAGCGACGCAGCCCTTTCGTACAGTCACAATCGATCACTGGACCACCTCCTTCGTCAAATGCCATCCCAGCCATCACGCCCCGCCTGTACGCGGGCGCCCGCCGGGCTTCGTTCCCCCGGGCCGTCACCCGGGGCACATCGCCCGCAACCCGAGGTGTGGGTCGCGGTCGTCGCGTTTCGCTCGTCCGCCGCCGCGAGGTTCTCTCACGGGTTCTGGATCCGCTCGACGCGAGAGGGAAGTATCGCCCAAATCGGTCGTGCGCACAAGACATTTTGTCCCAGGCCGCCCTGGGCGTGCCTCGGGCCGGTCGGCGCGGGCCCCCGCAACCTGCAGCTACAGACCGAGAACCACCGGGTCGCCGCCTCAGCTTTCCAGTTCTTCAAACACACCCTTCGCGGCCTGCTCGTCGAGGTACTGCTGGAAGTCGCCCGTCTTGTAGCTCACGAAGCAGAAGACATGGTGCAGCGTCTGCCACTCGATGTCGGACGGGTCTTCGTCGAGGTCCTTGCGCAGCCGGTTCAACTCCGCGAGCATCATCTCCGCCTTCATCGTTGGCCTTCCTTCCGCCGCGCCCACCCGTGGCTTGCCGTTTGGTTCAAAGACAGTCTTGTTCAGAGACAGTCTTGTCTGACCTTAGCCCCGCGCGCCGCTCGGCGTCACTATGCGCACGACCAGATACCCCGCGGTCAGCGTCAGCACGACCGCGGCGCCGGGCGGCGCGTCGAACTCAAACGAAACCACCATGCCGATCAGCACGCCGAGGACCGCGACGACCACGCTCCAAGCCATCACAATGCCCAGCCGCGATGAGAGCCGAAGCCCGATCGCGCCCGGCAGCACCAGCAGCGCTGTCGCCAAAACCACCCCCACGAGTTTCATCGCGATGACGACCGCGGCCGCGATCATGACGAGCGAGAGCGCCCGCAGCCTCCCGGTCGAAACGCCGAACGCTTCGGCCGCGTCTTCGTCGAACGCCCAGAACCAGAGCGGGCGGCGGAACCACCAGAGGAGCAGCGCGAGCACAATCCCGCCCGCCCACGCGGCGGCCGCATCGGCCCAGCCCACGCCCGCGACGCTGCCGAACAAGACCGATTCCCACGCCGGCGGCGCGGGGCCGGGCCGGCCGGCGCTCGCGTGCAGCAACACCGACCCGAGCGCCATCGAGGCGACGAGCACGACGCCGATCGCGGTATCGAGCCCGCCGCCGCGTCGTTCTTCGAGGGCGCCGATCGCCAGCGCCGCGCCGATGCAGAACACCCCCGCCACGCCGTAGCCCAAGAGCGACAGCCCACCGCCCGCCAGCCCGAGCACAGCCGCGAGCCCCACGCCGCCGAACGCCGCGTGCGAGACCCCCTGCCCGATAAAGGCCAACCGACGCAGCACGATGAGGGGCGCCAGCAACGCCGCGAGCGTCGCCACGCCCAGCCCGCAGATCACGGCGGGCAGGAAGATCGAACGCAGCACCGGGTCGCTGAAGTACTCGATCGTCTTCACGGCGCGCCCTCACTGCCGGTTGCACGACCGGCCCGGTCGCCATGGTCGTGTCCGCAAGCATGCGGCTGGCTCCCGTGCGTCAGCGCGAGGTCGTGATGGAAGACTTCGGCGAGCAGGTCGGGCGTCATGCCGCCGGGCGCCTCGTGAATGTGCAACTCCCGGCTCAGCACAGCAACCGCATCGCAGCCCGCTGCGATCGCGCGGAGATCGTGCGAAACAAGAACGACCGTCACACCCGTCGCCCGGTGCAGCGTCGCCATGAGTTCTGCGAACCGCGCCTGACCCTGCGCATCGACGCCGACGGTCGGCTCGTCGAGCAGGAGTACATCGGGCCCGGGCGCCATGGCTCGGGCGATGAGGACGCGCTGGAACATGCCGCCAGAGAGCGCGCCGATCGGCTTGTCGGCGAACTCCTGCACGGCCGTTAGCTCTATCGCCCGGTCGACCCGCTCGGTGATATCGGGCGTCGTGCGCTTCCAGGGCGCGAGCGCGTGCTTGGCGCCCTGCTCGATGACACGCCGCGACGAGAGCGGGAAGGCCAGCGACGCGTTCGATCGCTGCGGGACGTACCCGATGCGCCCCCGGCGCCGAGCCTCTCGCGGTGACCCGCCCAAGACCTCAACCACGCCCGACTGCGGCGTCAGCAGCCCGAGCAGCAGCTTCATGAGCGTGGTCTTGCCTCCGCCGTTCGGGCCAAGCACGCCGAGACGGGCGCCCCGCGCCACGGTGAGATCGATGCCGCGGACCGCGTCATCGCCGCCGGGCTTCGGGTGCGCGGACGGATACCTGTAGCTCACACCCGAGCAGCGGATCGCCGGCGATGGGACGCTCACACCCGATGCGCTCACTGAACGATTCCGCCCTCGGCCTCTGTTTCAAGCTGTGCTTCGGCGAGCGCTGCAGCAAGCGCGTCGAGGTTGTTCGTCATCATCTCGAACCAATCGCCAGAGCCAAGCGGGTCCATCGTGGCCAGCGCCGCCCCGGTGCGCTTGGCGATGGTGTCCGCCGCGTCCGCGGCAAACTGCGGCTCGATAATGATGACCTGAGCCCGAGCCTCCTCCACCGCGCGCACGGCGGTGGCGATCGCCGCGGGTGTGGGCTCGGCCGTCTCGATCTTGCGGATCACGCCCGCGACCTCGATCGAGTATCGCGGAAAGAGCCGGCCCCACGCGTTGTGGTGCGTGATGACGCCCGCGCCGGCGTGCGGCGCCAACCGGTCGCGGTAGGCATCTTCCACGCCGCGAATCGCTTCGACCATTGCGGCCCGGTCGCGATCGACGGCGTCCGCTTCAAGACCCGCCTCGATCAACTCGGCGGCGACGCGATCGACCAGTCCAACGCACAGGTCGGGATCGAGCCACAGGTGCGGGTCGCGGCGTTGATCTTCGGGCAGCTCGGCGAGGACCGCATCGAAGCGGACCGTCCTGCGGCCGAGCCGCTCGGCGGGCGCGATCATGCGATCGTCGAGGCCCATGCCGATCCCCACGATCAGTTCGGCCGAGTACGCCGCGGCGAGCACCGATGGCGTCGCCTCCCAGCCGTGCGGCGAAGCGCCGATCGGAGTCAGAATCCGGATCTCGGCCCCTTCCGGCAACAACGGCGCCACCAGCCCGGCGAGCGGGGCGATCGTCACGGCGACGCGCATCGAAGCGGGCTCGGACACCGAGGCGGCTTCGGTCAACGGCGTCGCCGCCTGCCGCTCGCACGCGACGAGCGCGAAAGCCACAAGCCATGCGATCACAACCGCGGAGCATCGCTGTACAAGGCCTGTTGACATGCTAGTGAGAATCATATCTCAATAGTATCCCGAGACGGACTCGCCCGCGAGGGGCTCGACGGGCTAGACTAGCGGCCCCCTGCGCTCAGGCGACGGGGGCACGCTTGGGGCGGTAGCTCAGTTGGTAGAGCGCATCGTTCGCAATGATGAGGTCAGGGGTTCGAATCCCCTTCGCTCCACTCCCAAGCCCGTCCCAAGGACCAAGCCTCGGCCGCCGCTTGCTCGGCCCGGCTCAGTCTGGGCAACTCGGTCAGGGCATCTGAATCAGGGCAACGGGCCACCCTCACTCAGCAGGGACCACCTCGCCGGCACGCCGGCCGAGGCGTCCAGCAAGCCCCAACGCCACAGGTACCGCTTCAAGACCGTCCAATGCTCGGCCAACACCGAGAGCATGTCCTCGTGGACATGGTCGCTCGGCTTCGCCCCGAGCGAGCAGACCGAGCGTTCGATGCGTTCGGCGTCGCCTCGTTCGCGTTGTAGATACGCCCGCGAGTACGCGCGCTCGTCGCTCGACCGGATATCCCGGCGGAACAAGTCGAGCGCGAACGCGGGACTCTCGGCCGCGTAGGCCCACGCACTGCGACCAAGTTCGTACTCGCGGCGGAGCACGGCTTCGGGCGTGTACCGGTGATCGTGCACGACGACCGCATGGGCCGCATCCACCACAACTGCGTCGGCCTCCGTTACAAGACGATGGGCGAGTTCGGTGTCGTCGTAGCCGTACGCGAACCCCGGGCCGCGGATGCCGCCCACGCGGCGCACGGCCTCGACACCCACCGACATGTTCAACCCGTAGCAGTACCGATAGCTCAAGCGCCCGTGCTCGTCCCGCGACGCCGAGTCCGGATCGAAGAAAATCAAGGGCGAACGCTGCACCAAGGCATCAAACAACGTTGGTGATTCGACCGGTTTCCAGTGGGCCCGCCCCGCCGCGACGACCGCGGGGCCTGAAGCCGACACGTGCGCGCGACGATGCGTGTCGATCACACCGGGCTCGAGCGTGACATCGTCGTTGAGCGAGAGCGCGATCGAGCCGCGGGCAATCTCGAAGAGTCGGCGACGAACGGGGATGTACCCCGAGCGTGCCAACGCGATCACTCGGAGCCGGCCGCCGAGCGCGGCGTGATGAGCCCGCTGGATGGTCTCGGCTTCGTCTTCGTTGCCGCCGTCAAGGCCCACAATCGTTTCGAACGCGCCTTCGCGAGCGCCCGGCTGCCGCGCAAGCGACCCGAGACAGCGTGACAGCTTGTCTGGACGGCCGAAGCTCGGGATCAGGACGCTGACGTCCGGAGCGTTTGGAGGACTTGCGTCGCGCACCGCGTGGCATCGGCGAGCGGGCGGCCCGGCGGCCAAATTGTTCAGTTTCGCCCGTCCGGACGCCGATCTGCGATACTGCGCGGGATCGGATGCGACGAACGAGCGAGATCGCTCAGCAGCCGAACTTGGGGCGACGGGGCGGAATTGTGGATCGGAGCCGCGTGACGAACAACCGACCACTCTCACTGGTGCTGGTCAGCCGCGAGTACCCGCCGTTCTTCGGCGGGGGGATCGGCACGTACGCCCGCTGGATCGTGCCCGCGCTGGCCGACGCGGGCGTGCGGGTGCACGTGATCACGGAGACCGCCGACCGCACGCACCCGCGCATAGAAACACACGGCCGTGTGACCACGCACCGCGAGCCGCTGGCCATCGGCCGGGGCGGATGGACCGGCGCGGCCATGCGATTCTCGATCCACGCGGGACGCCGCGTGACAGAACTGGCCCGTCGCGGCGAGGCGGATGTCGTCGAGTTCGCCGAGTGCGAAGCAGCGGGCGCCGCGTTGCTGGCGTTGCGGCACGCGCGCTCGACGCCGCGTGTGCCGACGCTGGTGCATCTGCACACGCCCTCAGAGCAGCTCTTCAAACTGCGCTCGCTGGCGGCGACGGAGGCGGACCCCTCGCTGGCGACCTACTTCGTCGCCGAGCGTTTGGCGATGCGCTGGGCAGACCGCATCGGCGCGCCGTCACGCTTCATCGCCGAGTGGGCCCAAGCGCACTACGGCTTTGATGAGACGCCCGCGGTCATCCCCCTTGCGGTCGCCCCGCTGCCCGCGCTGTCGGCCCCACCGCGCGAGCCCAACGTGCTGTTCATCGGGCGGATCGAGCCGCGCAAGGGTATCGAGCCGCTGATCCTGGCATGGAAGCGTGTGCTGGCTCAGCACCCGAGCGCGGTGCTGCGGCTGGCGGGCGCCGACAGCGCGGGCGCGCCCGACGGCGGCTCGCTGCGCGCCTATCTCAACGGGCTGCTCGATGACCACGAACGAAACAGCGTTCGCTTCCTGGGCAGGCTCAACGCCGACGCGCTGCGGGAGGAGTACCGCGCGGCCGCGCTGTGCGTTGTTCCCTCGCTCTGGGAGAACTTCCCCAACACGTGCATCGAATCGATGAGCCACGGCCGGGCCGTGCTCGTCTCCGACCACGGCGGCATGACCGAGATGATCGGTGACACGAACGCGGGCGAGCGCTTCGCCACGGGCGATGTGGATGACCTGGCGTACAAGCTCTCGTCGATGCTCTCCGAGGGCGTGGAACGTCTGACCGAGCGCGGCGCCGTAGCGCGTGATCGGATCGCGTCGCTGTGCGATCCGCGGCGCGTAGCGGAACAACGCATCGCGCTGTTCCACGAAACGATCGAACGCGCCCGCGCACGACGCGCACCCGGACCGGCGGCCGCCACGCTCGAGCACTGGCGCCAGGCCGAGCGGGCGCTCGCGGGCGACGTCGCGGACCTCGACCTGCCCGAACCCAAGCCGGCGATCGCACGCTGGGTTGACGCCGGAGCGGGAGCCCTGACTTCAGGAGCAGTAGCCTCGGTAGCAGCAGCCTCGGGAGCGATGACCCCATGACCACGGTGCTGCTCATCAGCGAACGATGGAACGACACCGACGACGCGCGCGGCGGATATGCGCGCACGCTCGCCGAGTTGTTCGCAGCGCGAGGCCACACGGTCCTGGTTCTCGCCCGACGCGACGGCCCGCCGATCCCGGCGCTCGGCATCCAAGGCCGTATCGAGATCCACAGTCTCGACATCCGCGCCAAAGCGCCGACGTCGTCGTTCGCGGTCGAAGCGGCGCGTCGTACGGGCGAGATCGCCGCGTCCAGACCGCTCGAAGCGATCCTGTGCATCGACTGCCCCGAAGCCTGTGCCGCACTCGACGCCCTCCGGCACCAAGGTGAAGCACAACCACTCCGTACGCCGGTCACCGACATCATCATCGACCCGACACGGAACGACCCGGCCGTTGCGCTGGCGGCGCTGGCAAGCGACGCGCAGGTCGCGCTGAAGGACGGCGCGCTCGACCTCGCGCATCGGGCGGGACGGCTGGGCGCCCGGCGGTTCGTGATCGCCCCGCCTGTCGGCAACACACGCTCCATCGGACCTGAAGACACGTGCGACGCGTTCGTGCTGATGGACGACCCGACGCCCGATTCGGCTCGGTTCGTCGCGCGCGCGTTCGTGCGATCGGGCGCCGCCCGCGCCGGGTGGGCCGTGGCAACGCCAGGCGCCCCGGGCCGATGGCTCGTCTCGCTCGGCCGCCCGGCGGGCGCGCAGGCCGACCGCACACCCGAACGTGTCGCGATCTTCACCGGTCGGCCAGGGCACGCCTGGGCCGAGACGCCCGCGGCCGTCTCGACTCTCGCCGCGGGCGTGACGCCGATCCTGGCTTCGAGCTCTCCGCTGTGTGCTTGGCTCACGCCAGACGCCGCCGAGATCCTTGTGTACACCGCGGGTGACGACGCCTCGCTGGCCGCGTGCATGGCGCGACTGAGCGCGATGCCGGCCGAAGAGCGGGCCGAGCTCGGCGCCCGCCTTGCAAACGCGATCGCGCTCAGCAGCGACCCCGAGCGTGTCGCGTCGCAACACATGTCCGTATGGCGACATGCCCGACCCGGCACGGCGCCGGTGACGCGGCCCAGTGATCGCCTCGCCGCCTGGCGCACGCTCGAACACAAAGCCAAACACAAACCTGAGCCCACCCAGGAGACCGTCCAGTGAACGCCACCACAGAGCACCACCTGCCGATCTCGTTCGACGGCGGCCCGGGCGAGACCTCGGTCACGCTCGAACTATCGACGAACGGCCCGTGGTCCGAACTGCTCGGACCGTGGCCCGCGCCGGTGGCCGGCTCGCTCGATCGCATCGCCGCGGCCATAGAGAAGCTCGACAGGCCGCCGCAAGCAGTCACCCTCGAAGGCTGTCCGTCAGCGTGCCTGCTGCCGATGCTGTGGCTGCGGACCATCTGGCTGGGCTCGGACGCCGAGGTCCGCGTCGTGTGGCGGCGGGTCGATGATCCGGCGCAGGACCGAGGCCGAGCGCAGGCCGCCCGTCTCGCCCGCGGCATGATCGATCATCTCGAATGCAGCGATTGGAATCGGGCCGAGAGCCTGTGGGGCCTTGATTCATCGCGAACCACGCGCGACACCGGGGAGGCGTTCGATGCGCTCTCCTCGCTGATCGATCTGTGGGATACCGACCTCGCCTCCGGACCGCTCGGCGCCGGGTGGAACGACACGGTGCGAAGGGCCTTTGCCTCGCTCGCATCGTCGGGGCGCCAAGCGCGTCGCGCTCTACGGCGCCGGCACCCACACCCGCGCGATCGGCGAAGCCCTCATGGACCCCGAGGTCGAGATCGTGGCGATCATCGACGACGACGCCCGCCGATCGGGCGAGCGGATGTGGGGCTACCCGGTTGTCACCCGCGCCCAGGCGATCGAACTCAAGCCCGACGCCGTGCTGCTCAGCGCGAACTCGATCGAGGAACAGCTCTGGCAAAACAGCGCCGACCTGCGCAGCGCGGGCATCCGCGTCGCCCGGCTCTACACCCGCGACAGCTCACCAGAACAATCCGTCCCGCCGGTCAGCCGCGCGTAAAGCGAACGTTGTACAGCGAGGCGTTCTGCCCAACCGCGAACTCCGGCGATTGCCGCTGACCATCGAACCGCAGGCCCGCGGCATCGAGCGTCCGCCGCACGCGCTCGATCAGGTCCGTACGCGATACGTCCAGTTCGATCGACACCGACTTCAGCCGCGGATCGGCGAGTGTGGCCGGCGCGCCCGACAGCACGCGTTCCTCGGCGCCGTCCACGTCGATCTTGATCCGGTTGGGCTGCGGCGCCCCCCACGCCACAAGGTCGTCCATCCGCACACCCATCGCTGCCTGCCGGTGCGACGCCTCGAACCGCTCGCCGAACTCCCCCACGGGCTCGGCGAAGCTCGAGCCGGCGCCCGCGGCGTCGGCCCGCCGCATAAACAGCGTGCCCGGCCCGGTCGTGTTGCTGACCGCCAGCGTGTGCGACTCGACGCGGTCGGTCATGCCGTTGAGCCGGATCTGATCGGCGAGCAGCGCGGCGTTCCAGGGCGAGGGCTCGAACGCGAGCACGCGCGACGCCCGGCCCGCCGCGGCCGCGTACAGGCTGTACACGCCCATGTTGGCGCCGATGTCCCAGAACACGTCGCCGTCATCGAACGCATCGATCCACTCCAGCGTCTCGGGCTCCTTGGTCAGCAGCGTCTCGGCCCGCCACGACGCGATGTCGTTCGGACACGCGAGCACAATCGGCCCGTGCTTGGTCGCGATGCGGCGTACACCCGGCTCGACGGTCTCGCAGTCCTTTGCTCGACACACAGCGATCAACGCGTGCGGCGAACGACCGAAGCGGTCGTGCCGACCTTCAACCGCAGCGCCGATGTCCAGCCCGAACATGCCGGGCGGGAGTGTCGGGTCGAACACGTCATCGATCGGGAGTTGCCCGAGCCACGTATCGATCGTGAACCACCGCTCGAGCGCCGCGCGGAACTCGGGCAAGCCGAAGTCGTGCACGTGGTACGGCGTCGGGCCCATGCGGTTGGGCGTGCTGATGACGAGCCGCCCGCCCGGCTTGAGGACCCGCGCGAACTCCCGCAGCATCGCGTCGGTCTCGGCCACATGCTCGATGGTCTCGAAGCTCGCAATCGCGTCGAGCGAGTCGGTGTCGATCCCAGTTTCGACGACCGACGCCGATCGGAACGAGGCCCGGCCGCCCATCGCGTGGTAGCGCCCGGCGTACGCCACGGCGCGCTCGTCGAGATCGACGCCGACGCAGGACTCGGCCCGGCCTTGAGCGATCAGCAGACGCGCGCCGTAGCCCGTCCCGCACGCGAGGTCACCGACGCGGGCGCCGGGCGATGCCGCGATGATGTCCGCGGCCAACTCGTACCGACGCAGATGAAACTCCGTGCGCTCGGGCCGAATCATGCCGACCGTCGCGTCGTGCCGTTCGTCGCGGTGCTCCACAAGCCACCGCGCCTCGTCGGCCGACAGCCCGACCCGCTCGGCGAGTCGCGCTTCAACCTCGGCCGGGTCGTACGAGCGCAGCTCGCCGCTGTAGAGACGCACGACCGGAATGCCGATCACGCCGAACGCCGCCTCGGCCCGCTTCGCCAGCGCGTCTTCGTGCATGTACGAACTCACCACGACCGCGTCGATCGCCGGCCCGCCTTCGTCACGCCAGGCCTCGGGCGTCCGCACGGGAACACCCGCCAGCGCGCGTTGCGTCGGCGCATCGTCGGCGATGAGCACGACCTCGATCCCGAACGCCTGCCACGGCTGCCTCACGATCGGCCGCGTGTGCCGGCCCGCGCCGAAGAGCGCGATGCGGCGCACGCCCTCCGCAGCCAGCGCGCGGGCGGTCGCTTCGATCACCCGCGTCCGGAGCGCGGCCTGAACCGAGTCCTCCCGCTCGCCGTCCATCAGCGGCGAGGACGGCCAGGGCGCTGTTCGCGCAATCGCTGCATCCACTGTCTTCGGTCTATCGGCGATCGTCTGCGTCACGGCGGCCTCCGAACCCCGCCCGGGGCATCGGTATCGGTATCGGCTGTTCGCCGCGGAGGGGTGCACGCGCAATCGGCGGAAACCGCACAGATCCCCGGATTTGTGCAAGACGCACAGCCGGAGACCCGATCTGTCCGGTTCCCGGGCCCAGCGCCGCCCGCCGCGATGCATCGACAGGAGCCGAACGCCATGCCGAACACGGTCTACACACCGACGCAAGCGACCGAACCGAGACCCGAGCGGATCTCGGGAGAGCCGCTCCTCGACGCGACGGGCGCACCGGCTGAGCCGGGAGATGTCCTCCCCCTGCCGCCCAACGAGTCGGCGCCGGGCATGTTGATCGATCGAGAGTTGAACTACCTGCATTGGATCGCCTCGCAGAGCGAAGGCCGCGGGCGCGCGGTCGAACTCGGGTGCTTCTTGGGCAGTTCCACGGCCGCGCTCGTGGCTGGTCGGCGTCGGGCCGGCCTGACCGACTCCATGCTCGTGTACGACGCGTTCGTGGCGCCCGATGATGCACGCGTCACCAACGCGTGGTGGATGCGTCCGTTCGATCTGCAACCGGGACAGAACTTCCGCAAGCGCTATGAGGAGATCCACGCGGGCCGGCTGGAGGACATCGACATCCGCGAGGGCTGGCTGCCCGAGAACGCGGAGCACGACGCCGAGCGCGAGGTCTACCCGGAGCAAGATCCGATCGAACTACTGTTCGTAGACGTCGCCAAAACCTGGGGCGTCAGCCGAACCGTTCACCGCGCCTTCGCGAGGCACGTCCGCGTCGGCGGCGTCTTGATCCATCAAGACTTCTGCGAGCCCAAGTGCCCGTGGCTTCCCGTACACATGTGGCTGCTGCGCGATGTGTTCGAGCCGATGGACATCATCCGGGGCGGTTGCACCGTTTCCTTCCGGTGCGTTGCGTCGCCCGAGCAAGCCGTCGATCGGATCCAGACATGGTCGGCCGACGCAACCGAGCACCGCGCCATCTGGAACCGCGTACACGACTATTGGAGCGAATCGCTCGGCGAAGACCGAGCCGGGTTCATCCTCGGCGCCCGAGCGGTCGCGGGCGCCTCGGCGGGAGACTCAGAAGACGCGCTGCAATCGGCCCGGGCGTTCGAGGGTTGGAGGCGTTCGCTGTCGGCTCGCGGGGCCAACCCGGCTCCGATGTGGCGCGATGCCCTGTTTGCGATCAAAGCCGCTTTCAGAAAGCATGGGCTGAAAGCTGAAGCACAAGAAGTCACCACGCTCATTGCTGAGCAGACAGCGTTCGACGGCCTGCACCGGCTGGCAAGCGATATGACCCCGGGCCTGAGGCTCCGCGATTCCGAAGAGCTGCGCACAGTCTGGGGCAACGTCGCCGACCGCCTACGCGCACAAGGCGCACAACGGATCGCTTTCTTCGGCGCCGGCCGGCACGCGCATGCGGTAATCAGCGCTCACTGGCCGGAGAACGGACCTGAGATCGCGTGCGTGCTCGACGACGATCCGCGAGTCGACCGGATCGCGAGCGTTCCCGTGCGATCGACCCGGGACGAGGAGACCGCCCGGATGGTGTCCGAGTTCGACGCGGTCGTGCCCTGCTCCGATGCGTTCGAACCCAGCATCGTCCGCAGAGCCCACGACTTGTACGGCGATCTTGGTGTGCAAATCACGCGCGTGTACACGGACGAAGAGCCCGGCGCGGATGCGACGGAGCCCGAAGCCTCCGCACCATCGTGCGGCACACCGTCGCACCTTCGCCGCCCGCGCATTGAAGACCTCGACCCGCACGCGCCCGGGCGTGCGGCGCTCGGTCTTGATGCCGACCGCCCGTGGCTGCGAGCACTGGCCGAATCGTTCGCTGCGCCAGAGTGGGCCCAGGGCTACATCAATCAGCACGATACGCTCCTGTTGTGGGACCTGGTCGAGGCGGTCCGGCCGGACGTTGTTGTAGAAATCGGCGCCGCGGCAGGGGTCTCGACCGCGAGTCTCGCAGAGGCGGTGCGGCACTTCCGCCCGGACGCCGACGGTGTGCTGGTGCACACGTTCGACCTTGCGGAGCGCTGCTACTTCGATACGGATCGACCGGTTGGCGGCGCTATCGAAGAGGTCGCGCCCGACCTCATCGATCGCGTGCGGGTGCACACACGCTGCACAGCCGCTTCGGCCGCGGCCCTGTTCGCGCCCCACTCCGTGCCGCTGGCGCTGATCGACGGGGACCACCGTCATCCGGGGCCGACCCTTGACCTGCTGGCGTTGCTCTACGCCTTGCAGCCCGGCGCCTGGGTCGCGTTGCACGATGTCGAACTCTCCGCGGTCGAGCGTGCCAGTGGGCACGCCCCGGTCGGCCCGGTGACCGGCGCCGAGCGGCTGTTCCAGCGCTGGCCGTTCACGAAGATCCAGCCGAGATACGACGACCCGCTGATGAAGAACATCGGCGCGATCCGGCTGCCGGACCGACCAGCCGACGCCATCGGGGTGCTGCTCGAACTGCTGCGGGAGGACTGGGAATCCGAGGGCCCGCCGCGCGAACTGGGCGACGCACTGAGCCCGTCGCGCGTGGCCTGACAACCCCAACGCAGCCTGGCACAACCGGCCACGGCTTGGGCATCGCCCGAACGCGGTTCTAAATCTTTGCGAGCAAACCGAGAAGCAACTCAACGATCCCGTCGTAGCTAAACCGCTCGCGCACCCGGTCGGCCATCGCACGAGAGTGCCCCCCGCGCCAGCCCGGTCGCTCGAGCGCCCGCTCAACGAGCCACTCCAAACCCGAGGCGTCGACGAAGCCGGTCTCTCCGGGATCCAAGACAGCGCCAAACGTGTCGCTCGCAGGGACGGACGCACACACGCGGGCCGCCATCGGCCAAGGAGCCAACCGTGCAGACCCGCCGTCCAGCCACTCGGGCGTCTCACCGCGACGCTGGTGCTCCGCGACCCGCGCCATGAGCGACGGCGAGTCCGCGATCTCAACCCATATGGAAGAGTTCCCGCTGATCGGATACCCGAAGCGATCGTGCGGCTGATCGACCCACCACCACAGGTCCCACGCCTTGAGCATCTTCTCCCAATGCACGTTCCCGCGGGCGCCGGGCAGGTCGGGCGGCTCGGCGCCGAACGTCCACACGCCCTCGCTCGCGAGCAGCGCCTCGGGCGATGCCTGGAACGCGCCGAGCCACCGCACCGCGGGCAAACCGCCCGCGACGGCACACTCGAACACACGCTGGTGCGTCGGCGGCCGACACGAAGCGTGCAGCGAGACCGCGGCGCCGGCGTAGATCTCGGCCAACGCATCGCCGTGCGCGACCGGGCCGCGGGCGAACGGCGCGAAGCGCTCCACACGCTCCCAGCCGCGGCCGTGCAGCGCGAGGCGCCAGCCCCGGCGTGCGCAGATGCCCGCTGCCCACCCCACCGCTTCGTGCCGAAGCGTGCGTTCCAGCAGCGGTTCGGCAATCTGAGTGCGCAGCATCGTGACCAACCCGGAGGGCGCGCGGTCGCCCGCCGGGCCCAGGGCCCCGCGAATGAACCGATCGAACAGAGCCCCCGCGTCGGCGCCGTCCTTGGCAAAGCCGTCTCGCAGTTCGGGTATCGACGCAGCGATCGTTTCGACGAACCGCACGCCGTCGAACGGCACGCCCGTCAGCCCGCGGGCCAATCGCATTGCCATGGCTTCCGGCGGCTCGCTCTGGTTGCTGACGTACGCGATCTCGCACGTCCGCTCGTCCACGCGCGCTCCAGCACGCTCAAACCGCCGAGGCTCAACGACGACCGGCGTCGGCGCAAACCGAGCGCGCTGGCTTTCGTCGTGCGCAAACAACTCCGGGTAGCCGTGCCCGATCACGCAATCGAGCGGACCGGCCGGCGTCTTTGGTGGCGTCAGCAGGTGCGGCATCGGGTCCTGCACCCAGCAGACCCAGGGGATCGGCAGCGCCGCCGTCTCCGGCGCCACATCACGCCGATAGTTGATCGCAAGGATCACGTCCGGCTCCACCTGCGCGATCGCCTCGGCCCACGAGAGAGCGGTCAGTCGGCTGAAGTCATCACCCTCCAGCAGAAGCCGCCCCGAGTGACCCGCCCGCTCCCAGGCGCCGAGCAGGTCACGCGCCGAGGCGTGCACGAAGTGCGCATGCCGGAACGTCGGCACGATCGCCCGCAACGGCTCCCCGCCCGACAAGCCCGACGCCAGGCGCGCTCGCCACCAAGCCGCATCCCGGTCGGCGTAGGTCTGGCGCAACTGACTCAGTAACAACGCCAGCCGCTCCGTCTGCGCGGTCGACCGCTCGGCGAGCGTTTGTTCGAGTTCTTGCGCAACAGGCAGCAGCGCCGACGACTCAGGACGGAGCAGCGCGGGCGCCATGGCATCGAGCGGTTCGTCGGCCAGACGCTCGGCGAATCGAGCCGCGGCGTTCGGGCCGACCGACCAGCGCAGCCAGCCGCCGGCGATCGCCTCGGCCAGATCGTGCTGCGCCAGCAACTCGGCCGCCGCGGCTGGATCCGGCTCGACCACGTCCACCCGCGGACGGAACGACGAGTCCGACCCACGCATCGCCGCGATCAAGGAAGCAACTCGGACCGAAGCGCCGGGCGCCACCACCGGCCGATCCGGAACGGCGGCGGGCGGAGGAAGTCCGGCCGCCTTGGGCGCCTCACTCACGAACGGACGCACGCCTTCCAGCGCCGGCGCATCCACCGCCGCGAGCGCCTCAAGGTTGGCGTGCAACGGGCCGCGGGCAGAGATGGATCGCGTCTCCGACGCTTGGGTGATCATGGGCGTTTACCGGTCCGGCCGATGCGCGGACTGGCGCATCAGCAGGCGCCGGGTTCGGTCTCGTTCGGCATGATGAGGAAGTACTGCAAGCTGCGCCGGGGCACGCCCTCGGGGTTCGGACGCACGCCGTGCCAGCTTTCGTTTGTCACCGCGAACGTGAACAAGATGTTCGGCTCAAACGGCACCGTGCTCGCCGAAGTAAAGCCCTCCCACGCTTCGTCCTGCGGCGGCGGCGCGTCGATGCCCGGTTCGTTCTTCACCAGCACCGAAGCCGCGTTCAGGTCATCACGCGGCTCGTCGGGCATGTAGAAGATCATGCTCACGATCTTGCGGCGCATGTCCACGTGCGGCCCGATGCCGTACTCGTGCACGTCGCTGTGCAGATAGATGTGCGGCTCGACCAGTTCACCGAACCGCGCATCCAGCAGCGGGTCGTACTGCCTGAGCACAAACCGCATGAACGAACGCGAGCCAAGACCCAGCCCGAGCTCACGCCAGAACTGCCGGTTCTCGCTGGGCAAGGCGTCCAGTTCGTCCGGCACGCCGATGCGCAGGCTCAGACGCTTGGGAAAGATCGTGTTCAACGGCGGCATGTGTTCGTCGGCCGGGAAACGCGCGAGCATCTCGCGGTAGAACGCTGCCGGGAAGACATTCGGACAGACAAAGTGCGGGTAAGGCCACGTCCGCTTGGCGGTGTTCCCGATCACGTACTTGAGATGCTGCACCGGGTCATCGCCCATCAGCGGACCGGGGCGAACAACGTCGCGGATCGCAGTCGGCGTGGCAGACGCATCGCCGGCGGACTCGGTCGTGCGGGATGGGGTCATCGTGGCTGGGGTCATGTCGCCTCCGGGATCGACGCGGTCGGCTCTGCCCGCGACCACGCACCATCGCGGTCATCGGCACAACAGGAACCCCAGCGCCGGCGTGCTGTCCTCACGCCGTGTTCTATCGGTCCCTCCGCCCCCCCTACTTCACACCGTTCCTTCACCGATGTGTCCGGAAATCGACTTCGCGCCCACCGACCGCTCAGCCCACGGCCCCGCCGGCGCCCACCTCGCCGCAGCGCCCATCACCAGCAGTCCGTCCGCCTCCAACGACGCCGCCCGCTCCGGCTCGACCACCGGCAAGCCCGCCTGCGTAGACCCAACCTGCACAGACCCGCTCTCTGCGAGCGGATGCACCCAGCCCACGATCGGCGCCCCGTGCTCGATCGCCCGGATCACGCGCCCGGCGTTCACCCCGTCCGAAGCAATCGCGATTCGGCGAACGCCCGACGCGACCATCGCCTCGATCGCATGCTCGACCTCGTCCGCCGACTCGTGCACATCGGGCGACAACGCCACGCCAAATCCCCAGCCGCGCCACTTGGCAATCTCCGCATCGCTCGGCCTCGCGTCCCCAGCTCGCACGATCACCGCGTCACAGCCCTCGGTCGGTCGCCCGGTCGCGATCGACCGGTACCCGGCTTCGTCCAGCCGCGAACGGACCCAGTCATCGGCCTCGTCCCAGTGATCGGGAAACGAGGCGCCGGGCCACGAGCGGCTCCGCAACCGCAAACCCAGATCCGTCGGCGCCCGCTCTGCAGCCGGAGCGCGCACGATGCGGTCGAACGCCGCCGCGTACCGCTCGGCCATCGTGGCGGCGTCGAGCCCCCAGGCGCGCACCGCGCGCCACGCCGCCTCGCCCATCGCGGCCAGCCCGGCCCGGTCCGTCGCCAGCGCTGCAAGCCGCGCGGCCATCGCGTCGGGCTCGCCGACGGGCGACACGATGCCCTCTTCGCCATCGCGCAACCAGATCGCCGCGCCCGAGCCGAACGCCGTCACGCATGGCGCCACACCCTGCCCCATCGCCTCCAGCAACGTCAAAGACGCGCCCTCCCGCTCGGAAACCAACATCGTCACATCCGTCCGCGTCCACAAGCGTTGCAACCACTCGGGCGATCGCCGGCCGTGCACTGCAACGCGCGACGCATCCAGCCCGCGCGCCCGCTCGCGCCAGGCCTCCAGGTCCGGGCCGTCCCCCACAAGCTCGAATCGATAGTCCACACCGCGTGCCTCAAGCCCGGCCAGCACATCGATGAGATCGAACACCCGCCGATGCTCCTGCATCACCAGTCCGACAAACGCGAGCCGAAGGGGGCCGGCGTTCGAAACCGAACGCGGCCGATCGGTGATCGGCACGCCGTACGGAATCGTCTCGACCGGTCGATCGCGTGCGCACGATTCGAGCCACCCCGGCGCCGTCTCGGTGGGCGCGATCGCCGCAACCCAGCGGTCGTAGTACGCCGCGTCCTCGGGAATCGACCACGCGTCCGGATGCGCCACCAGCACGGGCCGCGCGCCGAAACCACGCGCCTGCATCGCCGCGGCAAAGCCAAGATCAGTCTCATTGGGAATCACCACGTCCGGCCGCAGCACGCACACCGCGTCATGTACCGCGGCCAATCGCTGCTGAGCACTGAAGGTCGGTTCGAGTGTGACCAGATGCTGACGCGGGTCCGCTTCTTCAAACACCACACCCGTCTCGTGATGGTGCGGCGGATCGGTCGCGACCCAGAGCGTGTCCAGCGTCCAGCCGAGATCCGGGCGCGACGCCATCAGCGAACCCAGCCGCGTGGACCACCGGGCGATGCCGCGCGTGGGCCAGTGGCTATCCACCACGATGCTGAGCGCCCGGCGCCCGGCGCCCGCTTTCGATGGACGCACGACCGTCGGGCCGATCGGCTCGATGGGCGACGTGTTCTGCGGAAACCGCCCCAGCACGGCGTCGTTCAACGCTTCGGCCACGCGCTCGGGGGCTTGATCGGTGTACAACGCCCGGAGACAGCGCCCTTGGGCTTCAAATCCGTCATCGTCCGCGTGCATCAGGCGATCGACAAACGCCCCGGCATCCGACGCCTCGCTGACGTTGATCGATTCGCAAACGCCGGCTATGACCTCGCCGAGCCGTACGTGCAGGTCGGGCTGCTGACGCTCGATCGTGCGCACAGCCGCCGCGTCTTCATCCCAGCCCTCGCCGCGCGGGCGCCAGGTCCACGCCGCGGGGACCCAGTTCGGCCACGGGTGCGGATGCAGCACGCCCGTCGGCACGCCGGCGAGCATGCCCTCGATGGCGATCGTGGACGCCGAAGTGATCAGCGCCCTCGCCGAGGCCAGCGAGTGCGCCAAGGGCTGCTCATCGGGCTCGACGCCCAGAGCTTCGCAGAGCCCGCCCCGCAGCCGCCACAGCACCGACACACCCGCGGCGTGCGCCGCGTCGCGCAGCTGCTGTAGTGCAGCCAGTAGCCGTGCGCGGGCCCCTTCATCGGCGGCGGGATAGTTCGCCGTTGCGACGAGCAGGTGCGTCGCAGGCTCGTGCCGCAAAGCCTCAATCCGATCCGCAAAGCCGTGCAGCCGAGGTAAACCCGTCGTCACCGCCCGCGCGCCCATCGCTTCCAGTAGGTCGGCGTGCAGCGGACCCGAGCACAAGGCGACATCCTCCGGCGGCGGACGCAGATAGCGCGTGCCCAGCCAGCGGTTACGGAACGTGTTCGCCCATTCCAGCACGCCGTCCACGAGCAGCACACTCGGCACGCCATAACGGCGCGCTTGCCGAACCACACGCTGCGGCAGGTTGTGCGTCAGGTCCGCAAACGCCACCGCGCCCGCTCGACGCACGACACCCGGCGCGGCGTGGTCCCCGAATCGGATCGTGTCCGCGTCGGCCCGTTCGTACAGCGTGTCGATGCCGAGCGTGCCCAGGCGCTCCGGCACACCCGCGAAGTGATCGACGCCGCCGCGGCGGGCGTACAGCACCACCGGGCCGGGCTTGGTCTGGATCGCGTCGCCCATCGGTGCACACTACCCCGCGAGCGCCGGCGCGGGCTCAGCAGACCACAACGCGTCGCACCAGGGCAGCAGCGCGCCGGGAGAGCGCGACGCCGCGTCGAGCATCGGACCGGGCGAGAGCGTCGCGATCACATCCAAAGCGTTCGGCGCCTCGCACAAATGCCCTCCCGCCGCGACCACGCACCGCTCGATCACATCGGCGCCCTTGCCCCGACCCACGAGGCGCACGTCGCGGCCGGCCAGGTCGAACGCACTCAAGGCGGCCCGAACCGCCGCAGCGCCGATGAAGCGGTCCCACGCGCTCATCGAAAGCGGGCGGCGATGTTGCTCGGGCAGCGTGCGCACCGCCTCGCAGGCCGCCTCGGCATACGCCGCGTCGACACGCTCTCGGCTCGCGATCCGCTCATACCGAGCGAGCATGGAGCGCATCGCGTCGTCGACTCCGCTGGCCGGCGCGTAGCGGTGGATCACCCAGGCGTTGTTGCGCACCAGTCGCGCCAGGATCCGCCCGAAGTCTCGGCCGAGCGGCGCCTTGCGGTGCTCGAACCGCAACCGCCGGGTATGTGCGACACGCCAGCCGTCGGCGATGAGCCGCGCGCACAGGTCGTATTCCTCGGCGTAGTAATCGAACGCGGGGTCGTACCCGCCGAGCCGGAGAAAGGGCGCACGCCGGATCGCGCAGCCGCAACCGATGATCACCTCGGGCAGCCCGCCGGCCTCCCGCGCGCCGGTCGGCAGCACGATCTCCCCGCCCACGGCCGCGAGATCGTCCGGCGCCTCTCGCAGTGTCGGCGCCAGCGCGCACGACTCGGGAGAGGAATCATCGTCGAGCATCACCAGCCAAGCGGCGTCGCACGCGCGCGCGCCCACGTTCCGGGCCGCGGCGCCGAGGTTTGCTTGACTACGAATCAGCTCGACACGAACATTGTTCGGCAACCGTGTCGGCGCCTCAGCGCGCGGCGTGGAAGCGTTGTCAATCACAACAACCCGCGGGTTGCGGCCCAGCATCGTCGGCGCAAGCGCCCCAAGCCGATCAAGCGTGCGCGCGAGCTCGCCCGGGCGGTCGCGGGTCGGGATGATGAATGCCAGATCAGCGGAGTCCACGGCGGTCGGCCTCGATCTGCGCGGAACGCAGCGTGTGTGCGGATCAGGACGCCTCGGCGCCGAAACGCCGCGGCGTGACGCGATGGATCACGGGCGGCGCTTCATCGAGCCGCCGCGCTCGGCGGGCCAGATCGTGGGCGCCCACCGGCACGTTGCCGAGTTGCTCGGACTCGATCGCCGCCGCGAGCGACCCGAGATACGACGCCTCAACGATCGTCGCGCCCGCCGCCAGCGCCAGCACGGCGCCGGTGAGCAAGGCGTCGCCGCAGCCGAGCGGGTCGACGGCGTGCGCCGCCAGCGACGGCAGATGCTCGCCCGAGAGCCGGCTCGGGCGCCCATCGTGCCCGGAAGCCACGCCCCGGCGTTCAAACGCAACGAGCCCATCGGCGGCCATGGTGATCGCGACGTGCCGCGCATCGGTGCGTTGCACCAGGTCCCAGGTGATCGCGGGCAGCGAGTCGTCGGGGTTGCCCAGCGCGCCGCGGAGTTCGCGTTCGCTCGGGCTGAGCCAGTCGGCGCCGTGCATCGCAAAGAGTGACGCGCGCGAGCCGGAGACATCGCCGCCCAACGTCCCGACACGCGGACGCAGGCGAGCGCACAACTCGGCGATCGCCCGCGGGCCGAGCATGCCGAGACCGTAATCGGTCGCGATCGCCGCGTCGGCGTTGTCGGCTTCGGCTCCGGCCCGCTCGATGAGCGACGCCGTGGCGCTGGCGTCGAGCGTGATCGGGTCGGTGTGATCGAGCTTGACGAGTTTGTTCGGGCCCACCATCAGCCGCTGCTTCTCGGGCAGCCTCGTGCGAGTGACCTCGGCAACCACGCGCACGCCCTCGTCCTCGAGCCGACGGCGGAGCGCGTGCGCTTCGTCCGAATCGGGCAGCGCGGTGACCAGCGTGGCGCGCGCGCCGAGCGCCGCGGCGTGGCATGCCAGAATCGCCGCGCCGCCGTCGTAGCTGGTGCGCTCCACCGGGCGGAGCGAGAGCACGGGCGACTCGCCGCTCACCTCGGGCCATGCGCACTGCACGTAGGTATCCACGATGGGCTCGCCCACGACCACGATCGATCGGCCGCGTATGGCGCCGAGCAGCGACGCGACGCGCTCGCCGGTCAGTTCGTGACTCCGGCGGAGCGTGCGCAGGCGCGCATGGATGGGATCTTCGAATCGGCCGTCGGCGGCGCCGTCGCCGTGACGGATGGCCTCGACCAACGCGGTGGACGAGAACACGACATCACCCGAGGAGAACACGACCCGCCCGCCGTGACGCTCGACCGCCGCACGCTCGGCAACGAACCGCGGGTCGTCGTTCGCCTCGTACTCGCGGCCCTTCACGTAGATGTCGGGCCGCACGGCCTCCAGCAGGTGCTCGGCCGTCGGCTCCGGGCTCACGCAGACCCAGTCCACGCACGAAAGCGCGGCAATGTTTTCGGCGCGGAGGTCCTGATCGAATAGCGGCCGGCCGTCGCCTTTCTGAATCATCAAGTCGGCGGTGATCGAGACGAGCAGCCGGTCGCCCAGGCCCGCGGCGTGCTGGAGGTGCCGCACATGCCCGGGATGCACGATGTCGAAGCAGCCGTGGCAGTGCACCACCGACCGGCCCTCGCGCTCGGCGTCAGCTCGGGCGGTGCGCAGTTCGGGCAGCGAGAGGATCTTGGCCGAGAGCGAAGCCTGCGCGGTGGTGTCTGGACGGATCGGGGCCATGCTGCCGGTCAATATCCGACCGCGACGCCTCCCACCGTGATTTTTCCGTGGCGTCGCCCGGCACACGCAAAAACAAACGCGCCCCGGCGAACACCCATATCCGGGTGATCATCGGGGCGCGGGCATGAGTTGTGGCGTTGGGCTCAGTCGATCGCGTCGAACAGACGATCGAGGTCGGCCGAGGTGACGCGCCCGTCTCGGTCGAGGTCGGCCTCGGCTCGGCCTGCGGCGAAGCTGCGGATCGCTTCGGCGAGACCAGCGCGGTGGGCGGAGCCGCTGTCGCCGTTACCACCACGAAGGTCGGCGCCGACGAGGCGGGGCGCCTCGAACTCAGCCACGGCGTCCGGAGCCCCGGGTTCGAAGCTGAAGAAGACACGCCGCACACGCACGCCCAGGCCAGCCACGGCCTCAATGGCGACCGCGACCGGTCCGGTCGAACCGTCATCCAGATCGATCACACGCTCCCCGAGATCGGCGAAGCCGTGCGCCGACGAACCGAACCCGATGCGGACCCGGCCGCCGGCGCCTTCAGCGCGAGCGTTGAACAGCAGCGCCTGATCGGCCTCCGCGTCAAACCCCTCACCCAGATCGAACGCGACCCAGGCGTCGCCCTCGACTCGGACAAGGCCCGGCTGCACTTCGGCGTGTTGCGTGTCGGAATGGGAAACCGAGCGCACAACCGGGAAGGCCGTCAGGTCCCCGCTCTGCGTCCGCGCACTCGCCGCGGCAACGCGGACGTTGTCGATCAGGTACGCCTCACCGTTGGTCTTGGCTCGCACAACAACGCGGAGGGCGCCGCCGGTGAACAGATCCGACTCGACCCGCTCGGCCTCGGCGGGCACGTCGCCATCGATGGACTCGATCAGACGCAGCGCGCCGTCCACCTCGGCGTAGATATCGATCCAGTCGTGCGCGTAGCCGAACTCTTCCAGCGAGCCGTCGTCGGCCAGATCCAGTTCGACCCGAACCGGGGCCCCGGAGATATCCACGAGTTCCGAGGCCCATTCGATGTAGAAGTCGCGATCGCCGCCGCCGGATACCGTTCGCGCCAGCCGGTACTGGCCGTCGCGCACGCCGTGCGCAACGGAGATGCCCTGCTGAGCGTTGGAGGTGTCGGTCGACCAGGCCGTGACGCCGTCGTCGGACGTCGCGTTGTTGGTGAGATCAGCGAACGATTCTTCCCACAGGGCGCCCGCCGGCAGTTCGACGGAGGCAACGCCCAGGTCGTCGATCGTGAAGCCCGCGCCGGCCGCGATCACGGCGGCGCGGACGATGACCTCGAGATTGGACGCGTCGAGATCCGTCAGCTCATACGCGATCGGCGCATTGACCGGGCCGGAAGCGTCGAAGATCGCCGTCTCATCGCCGAGGTCGGTCCGCACGCTGACGCGGACACGGTCCGCGTTGCTGACAGCGCCCACCGAGCCGAGTTCGAGCGAAACCACGAGCCGATCGGCGCCCGCGATGTCGATCCCCTGGCTGCGCCATTCGACGGGGTAGTCCGCATCCGAGCCGGCGCCGAGGACATAAGCCCCGTTCAGCACGCCGTGCTCGGCGACCGGAACGACGGTGCTCTCTTGAACGGCCGCGCCGTCGTTGAACCCGGGGGCGGCGGCGACCGAGGCTGACCACCGCTCGCTGCTGTTGTCGAAGCGGTCGCCGTCGCTGGCGCCGTCGAAGCCCACCGCCCACGGCAGCACGCCGCGGCGGAACGACGGGGACAGGTCGATCGTCACGTCGCTCTTGGTGTTCGTGCGGCCGTCGGTGACGGAGTACGCGAACGTATCCACGCCCGCGAAGCCCTCGGCCGGTTCGTATCGGACGCGGCCGTCGGCCGACAAGGTGACGAGCCCGCCCTTGACGGTGATGGGTTGCACACCCGCGATGGAGAGCGGGTCGCCGTCCGCGTCGGTGTCGTTGGCCAGCACGTCGACGGACACCACGCCGCCGGCGAGCCGGCGGACCGAGTCGGCCTGCGCGATCGGCGCCGTGTTCGGCGTGAGTTCACTCTCGGTGACCACCGCAAGCCGCTCGAGCGTGTAGTTCGTCCCAGAGCCGGAGGTGCCGGCGCGGACGATCAAGCGCAGCTGTTGACCCTGGAGGCCGTCGACCCGCACGGCGCCTTCGCCCGCGGGGATCGCGCCGTCGAAACGGGCGACCGAAACCGGGGCTTCGTCATCAATCGCGGCAAACAGCTCGAACGTATCGTCCTGCGACGCGGCGTCGGTGAGCCAGGGCGCCACGTCGGCCTCGATGCGGACAGACTCGGCGCCGCCGATATCGATCGCTTCGGTGCGCAACTCCATCGGCGCGGCGTTGGTGCTGCCGATGAACGAGAAGAAATAGCTGCCGACCCAGGCGCCGTGCAATGCGTCATCGCCGAACGCGCGGACACCCCAGACGCGATCGTCGAAGCTCGCCGTGGCGCCGGCGTCGAGCCCGTCGAAGCTCTCTGCCCAGAGCACGACCGCTTCGATCGGCGCCGGGACGCGCTCGACCGTGACGAGCGCCTGCGCCGTCGCGGCGCCGTCCGTCACGGTGTAGCCGAACGTATCCAGGCCCGCCGCGTCATCCGGAGCGACGTACACGAGCCGGCCCTGAGCGTCGATCGAGACAAACCCGCCGAGCGACGTCGAAGCATCGAACGACGCGACCGAGAGCCGATCGCCCTCGGCGTCGGTGTCGTTGGCGAGCACGTCGATCGCGACACTCGCGCCCGCATCGACGGAGGCGGTGTCATCCCGCGCGACCGGCGGCGTGTTGGGTTCTTCGCCCGCGCCGAGCGCTTCGAGCATGCGCAACGCGTTCGCTCGGCCGCCCGTGCGGCACAGGCCGCTGAGCGCCGGGACCGCGTCCACACCCTCGAAGATCGCAGTGCGCACCTCTCGATAGGTCAGGCTCGGGTCGTAGCTGAACGCCAGCGCTGCCATGCCGGCGACGTGCGGGCTGGCGACCGAGGTGCCGCCCATGTACCGGTACCCGCCCGTGCCGCTGAGGCTGATGACGCTCGCGCCCGGGGCGAACAGGTCTACGTTGCGCCGAGCGGGGTCGGGGTCATTGTCCACGTTGCTGTTGCCGACGCGCGCGTCGGAACTCGTTGAGCCGGCGACCGAGATGACGTTGTCCGCCGGATCGCTGCCGGGGTAGAACGAGCCGCCGTTCTGGCTCGAGTTACCCGACGCGGCCACGACCAGGATGCCCGCGGCCCGTGCGCGCTGAATGGCGGCCGTCACCGTGAAGCTGGTGCCCGGGCCGGCGATGCTCATGTTGATCACGCGGACGTTGCCGCCGCGCAGGCCGTTCGTCGCGTCGTACGACGTCTTGAGATCCACCGCGTAGTCGATCGCGTCGGCGCTGTCGGACCAGACGCCGGAACCGGAGGCGCGGATCGTCTTGAGCGGCAGCACGCGCACGTTGGGCGCCACGCCCGCGATGCCCTCGGCGTTGTCCCCCACCGCGCCGATGATGCCCGCGACGTGCGCCCCGTGATGCGTCGCGTCGTCGGACTGGGGCGTGTTGTCGTTGTTGACGAAGTCCCAGCCGGTGACGTCATCGACAAAGCCGTTGCCGTCGTTATCCCAGTTATCGCCCGCATCATCGCGCGGATTGACAAACAGGTTCCCGACCAGATCGGGGTGGTCGAGGTCGACGCCCGTATCGATCACCGCGACGACGATGTCCTCGTCGCCGAAGGTGATGTCCCAGGCTTCCGGGGCCATGATTTTGCGGAGGCCCCACTGGTCGCTGAAGCGCGGGTCGTTGACCTCACGCGAGGCCGAGTTCGACGCCGGGATCGCCAGCAGGCCGTTCGGCTCGACGTGCCGGATCGGCAAGGCCGGATGATCCATCCAAGCCCGCGCGGCCTCGGGCGCCACCCCGGGCGCCACGACCACCGCGCGGTCTCGGCCGGTCCAGCGGACCGACTCGACCGGCGCTCCGGCCCGCCGGAGTTCACCCAGAAGCGCCGCCGCGGGATCGGCGTCGATGTGCGCCTGTGCCGCGACGTAGCCCGGCTCGAACGTGACGATCCACTCGCCGCTGGCGACCGGCTGAAGGATGCCCCCCCAGTTGATGGTGTCGTGCTGCACGGCGCCGCTGACAACCAGCGGCGCGATCGGCGGGGCCGCCAACGCATCCGTCGGGAAGCCCCCCATAAACAGGGCCGTACAAAGAAGCGGAATCGCACGATGCAAGCGGCGCGCACGCCGCTCTGTCAATGGTGGCTGGCTCAACATAGGCCTCTCGCTCCGCACTCTTTATCGGGCCGGTTCCGACGGCAACGATAGGAGTGACGCTCGCTCAGAATGCCGTTCACTCGGGCAAAGTCACGGCGAACTGAGATAGATCACCCAGATCCGCGCACGATCGCGCTGAACCGGTGATCGCTCGGCAATGCACCACATTGAGGGGATGTCACGACCAGATCGTGTGAATATGGGTAAGCGCAACAGGTCTGTCTCGCTGTCTCAACAGACAGCAAGCGTGACACAGATCGCGGGCGCCGAGCCCGGCTCCGATGCTGCACGCTCCGCAAAATGACGGTTTCATCCGTCATTTGCCCCCCGTCTCTTCCCTTGGGCGGCACGACCCGTATCCTCGATCCAGAGTCACGCCGACCGACCGGGGGTCCGTGACCGAGCCATGCATACACCTCCTTTACACAGGAGTTCACATGATCACGGATGCCCGCGCGATGCGTTTCCTGTCGGCCTCGGCGTTGTTGGCCTGTTGCGGCGCCGCCACCTTCGCCCAAACCGTGGCTGAGCAGCTCGCCGACGGGGTCGTCCGTGTGCACGCCGACGCCAATGCGCAGAGCGCGGCCGTGCCTTCGCTGGCACTGCTTGAAGAACCCTTCAACCCGCCCGCGGCCATGACCGTCCCGGTCACGCCGGTCTTCTCGACCATCAACGGAGACCCGGCCGTCTCGATCGATCTTCCCGAGGGCGTCGACTTCTACGGCACCGGCATGGCTTCGGGCGGCCTGCGACGCAACGGCCGAGTGACCGCGGCCTGGACCTACGACGCGTTCGGGTACGGCGATTACTCCGAAGAGCTCTACAACGCGCACCCGTGGGTGCTCGCGCTGCTGCCCGACGGCTCGGCGCTCGGCCTGCTCGCCGACACGACGCATCGCGTCACCATCGACCTCTCGGGCGACGACGGCACGGACGTGCTGTTCGTCGGCGAAGGCCCCACGACGCCGCTGATCGTGATCGAGGGCGACTCGCCTCAGCAAGTGCTCGAGAGATTGGGCGCGATGACGGGGACGATCTCGATGCCTCCGCTGTGGGCGCTCGGGTACCACCAGTCCCGGTACAGCTACGTGCCGCAGAGCTCGGTGCTGGACGTGGCCCAGGAGTTCCGCGCACGGAACATCCCGCTCGATTCGGTCTGGATCGACATCGATTACAAGGACGGCTTCCGCGCGTTCACGTTCAACCCGCTGACCTTCCCCGACCCCGCGCAGCTCGATGCGGACCTTGAATCCATCGGCGTGCGGCTGACGGCGATCCTCGATGCGCACACGAGCCGGCTGCCCGGCTTCGGCCCGTACGACGATGGCACATCGCGGGATATCTGGATCAAAAACGCCGACGGCGTCACGGATTACGTCGGCGACGTGTGGCCCGGGCCGTGCGTCTTCCCCGACTTCACCATGGTCGACGCCCGCGATTGGTGGGCGGAGAACGTCGAGCAGTTTCTGCTCGATTCGGGCATCGACGGCGTCTGGAACGACATGAACGAGCCGGCCGTGTTCCGCTACCCCGAGCGCACGATGCCGCTCGACAACATCCACCGCGCCGAGTCGCGCTTCGGCGGGCCTGCGACGCACGAGCGATTCCACAACGTCTGGGGCATGCTCAACGCGCGTGCCACCGTTGACGGGTTCGAGTCGGCCTACCCGGGGCGGCGCCCGTTCGTGCTCACGCGCGCCAACTACATCGGCGGGCAGCGCTACGCCGCCGGTTGGACGGGCGACAACGGGGACGACTGGTATCACATCGATACGTCGATCCCTATGACGCTCAACCTCGGCCTGTCGGGCATGCCGTTCATCGGGCCGGACATCGGCGGGTTCATCGGCAACAGCAGCCCGGACCGCTTTGCGCGGTGGATGGGCTTCGGCTCGATGCTGCCGTTCGCCCGTGGGCACACCGGCGGCGGGCCCAAGGAGCCCTGGTCGTTCGGCGCCGGCGTGGAGACCACCTCGCGCCTGGCGATCCAGCGGCGCTACCGCCTGCTGCCGCACATCTACACCGCGTTCCGCGAAGCGCACCTGGCGGGCCAGCCGGTCGCGCGGCCGTTGTTCTTCCTCGACCCGGCCAACCCCGAACTCCGCGAGAACGACGAATCGTTCTTGCTGGGCGACGGGCTGATCGTCGCGTCCTCGCCGCACCCCGAGGCGACACCGGGCGTGCCCGATACCGGCCTGCCGCTGTACCAGTTCGGGTTCGACCGGACCAACACGCCGGGCTCGGGCACGGACGTCACCGACGCCGACCTGCCGTACCTGTACGCGGTGGGAGGGCACATCATCGCGACGCAGCCGTACACGCAGTCCACCGCCGAGCCGCAGAACACCGAGATTACGCTCATCGTCGCGCTCGATGAGAACGGCGAAGCGACCGGCACGATGTACGAAGACGCGGGCGAGGGCTACGGCTTCTTGTCGGGCGACTTCCTGCTCACGACCTACCGCGCCGAGCGCACGGGCGACACCGTGACCGTGACCGTGGACAGCACCGAAGGCAATCGTGCCCGACCGAACCGGCCGCTGACGGTCCGCGTGCTGACGGGCCAACTGCAAGAAGCGACCGCGACCGGCACGGACGGGCAGACGATCATCGTCAACGCGCCGGTGACCGAGCCCGTGTGGACCGGCGGCCTGGCCGACCCGGTCGACGGCCGCAACATCACCGCCGACTTCCCCGCCGGCGCCGACGCGCTCCAGGCCAACCCCACCGGCTTTGGCGACAACCGCTCGGAACTGAACGGGCTCTATCTCCGCAACGAGCCGACCGGCCTGCGCCTGGGCGTCACCGGCAACCTCGAGCCCAACTTCAACGGCTTGTGCCTGTTCGTGGATACCGACCCGGGCGGCCCTCTCGGCCAGCAGCAGCTCAACTTCAACGGCGTGCCGACGCCGCCGTCCGGACCCGACGCGCTCACCGGGCTCGACTTCGCGCCCGACTTCCGCCCGGACATCATGTACTTCATCAACAACGGCGAAGGCGTGCTCTACGCCGACCGCTTCACGCTCGAGGCCGGCATCCCCGTCGGTCAGAAACGCTACCTGGGACGCACGACGATCAACAGCGGCGCCAGCCTGCTGATCGAGGGCGCCAACACGCACGGCGTGCGCCTCGCGTACGACAACGACAACCGCCTCGGCGTCACGGAGAATTCGGCCGATGCGAACGCCGCGGCGAACGTGAACCGGGGGCTGGAAGCGTTCATTCCGTTCGCCGACCTCGACCTCGAAGCGCTCTACCCCTGCGGCGAGATCCGCGTGATGGGCTTCGTCATGGCGCCGAACGGCTTTATCTCGAACCAGTTCCTGCCCTCACTGCCGTTCGGCGCCGCCAACGTCGGCTTCGATCGCGGCCCCGCGGCCGACGCCGCCGCGCAGAGCGCGGGCTACGCGTCCGTCACGCTCGCGGGCGTGGCGGATGTGGGCAACTCGACGCTGCTCGTGCCCACGCCCGACGGCAAGGTCGACCTCGTCGATTTCTCGTACTACCTGAGCCGACGGGCGCAGGCCGATCCGGCCGCGGACCTCACCGAGACGGGCACGTGCAACCTGCTGACCGCCGACGGCGTCGTGGACCTGTCGGACTTCAGTTGTTACCTCGCGTTCTGGTCGCAGAGCTGCTCGAGCAACTAAGACCGCCCGGCATGCCCGGCCTTGAGTTCCGATGTCAAGATCTGAGCAAGACCTCAACAGTCTTCGGTTATCACTGCGCAAAGACCGCGGCGGATGTTCAGCCTGCCGGAATGACGGCGGCGCACCCAACCTCTCCTAGCCGTTGACAAATAAGCACTTAGACGCCGCGGGCGTTGTGACCCACCCGGCTCGGGTGTGTGGATTCGGTACGCCGGCGGGTTGTGGCGCGCACTGAGACTCCGGGAAGTGTTCGTACCCTATCTCGCGAGCGTTCTCGATCCGAGCACCACGCATCCCTGACACGATGTTGCGCATTCATTAACACAAATAATGTTGATTGCATAACACGCGTTTCAAACAATCTTTAATCATGACATCGGTTGGCCGCGGTAGAGTTCTCTCTCTATTGCGTCGTCGTTCGGCGCGTCCGAGATGCACCGCCTTCTCGCGCACGGCCGCCGCGAAGCACACCCCGCGAAGCATGCCCGTCAAGCACAGATCGCGACACTGGAGTTGACACAGATGATCCACCGGACGGATATCTCGGACCGCAGCAAGCGCCCCACCCGCGGTTTCACGCTGATCGAACTGCTCGTGGTCATCGCGATCATCGCCCTGCTCATCGGCATCCTGCTGCCGGCCCTGGGCAAGGCCCGGCAAGCCGCCGCGACCATGGTGACCGGCGCCAACATCCGCAACGCGGGCGTCGCCGTCGCGACCTATCTCTCCGACGGTGACGACTTTTACCCACCCCACTACGTCTACGGCGCCGAAGAAACCGGCGGCAAGTGGAACAAGGAAGACCAAGGCGAGTTGAATACCAAGCCCCAGAATGGTTACATCCACTGGTCCTGGGCGATCTTCGGCGGCAACGACGATGGTTCGGGCACCGCGATTGAGGCCTTCCAAGGCCCGCTGGTCACCAACGGCGGCGCGCCCCGCACCAACCCCGGCAGCAACGAAGATCATTGGGAGCAAGGCCAGACCGACGACGCCGGGAACAACGGCCCCCCCTCCAACGGCATCCCCAAGGATCGCCAGGCGCCGCGCATGGCCTTCGCCGGCAACGGCGCCATCTTCCCGCGCAACAAGTTCTCCGCCGACTTCAGCGGCCAACGTAAGAACCGGCTCGTGCGTGCTTCGCAGGTCGAGCAGTCCGCGGGCGGCGCTTCCAACGTGATTCTCGCAACCGAGTACTTCGACAACAAATCGAACTGGACGTCCGTCGCCGATGTCGAGTTCGGCGTAGATGACTCGGGTATCACCAACGTGCTTATGAAGAGCCACCGGCCGATCGACCCGTTTGTGGCACGAACCACGGGCACGGATCTTTACGGCGAGCCTGACTTTGACGCCCCGGACGGCCGCTTCGAGTACCCGCGCGTGCAAACGGACATCGAGAAGCCAGACGATCTGCTAACCAAGTTTGGGCACATCAAGCACAAGCGTTCGGTCTTGAATGCAGTAGGCCGACACCACGCCGGCGGCACGGCTCAGTTTGTGTTCGTGGACGGGCACGTCTCGCTCAAGACCGTTGAGCAGACCATCGAGGAGCGACTTTGGGGCGACCGCGTGTTCAGCCTGACCGGCAGAGCTACCAACATCAGCAACTTCAACGACTAACCACTTCCCACGGCTCGCGGCGAGAGCAGCGGGCCGTGCTTGCAATCTGACAAAGCGCACGAGCGAGGAGAGATGCGCCGAACGGGTCGGGTTCTGGTTTCAGAACCCGATGCGATCGGTCGGCGCGATCGCTGTGTCGTGAGGCCACACCGGGCGTTCGGTCGTGGCGAGATGAACGGGACGCGCGTTCGACCAGCGCCGTCACGAGAACCTGCACGTTTCACGAAAGAGAGATCACCATGAAGATGCGACTTGCCCTGCTGCTCGCCTGCTGCGGCGCCGCCACGGCCGCCTCGGCCCAGCCGTACCTGATCAACCTGTCCGGCGCGACCGCCCAGCGGACGTTCTTCACGTCCCCCGCTGTGACCAACGACTTCATCAACGCCGACAACGACGGCGAGACCGGCGAGCAGCTCGCCAACGCCAGCGGCACCACGTTCGAACTGCTGATGCCCGGCGAGAACGATGAGTTCAACGACTGGTGGGTCCTCGATTACCGCGCCGTCGGCTCCGGCAACGGCGTGGCCGAACTGCTCGCGTGGGGCCGCCGCGGCGAGTACCTCACCATGCCCCTGGGCAGCGGCGAAACGTTCAACGGCGTCGGTCTCGATTCGGCTTCCGAAGCTTTCTACAACCGCGTTCAGTACATCGCTGGCAACATGGTGTCCAGCCCGGGCAACGCCAATAACCCCGGCGGCAAGCCCGTCCGCACGCTGACCGACGGCTCGTTCCAGGTCACCACCGGCACCGGAATGAACACCGGCATCCACATCGACGTCGGCACCGCCGACGTGCCCTTCGGCTGGTTCGTCCAGGCGCCCGGCTCGCCCGCGCCCGTGACCCAGCCCACCGCGCCGGGTTACGGCACCAATCCCCGCGGCGCCGTTGAGAAGGACGGCTCCGACGCCGGCCAGACCAACGCCGTCATCGATCCCTCCGCGTTCGGCCTCAACTCGAACGTCCTCAACCCCGACGCCAACACCGTCTTCGACGTCGCCGTCGGTGTCGTCCCCATCGCCGCGATGGTCAACTACGGCGTCGGCCTCGAGGAGACCACGCAGTCCAACCTCCAGCACCTCTTCGGCACCGGCCGCACGCTCAGCGGCGAGAACCTGATGGCCGTCACCCGCGACGTCGGCTCCGGCACGCGCAACGCGTTCGCCAACGGTATCTGCCTCGACCCCTCCTTCTGCGTCGGTGAGAACATCGGCGCCCGCGCCGATAGCAGCTCCACCGACCGCCTCGGCCCCGACTTCCAGCCCTCCAACAAGGGCGGCTCCAGCCGCGTCGAGGGCGCGGTCATCAACCACCGTCTCGCGATCGGGCAGAACTCGGCCGAGCGCGGCACGGCCTCCGGCGGCGATCGCGGCTGGCTGCTCAACGGCACCGCCGACCTGCTCGGCATCGTCAACGACGTCTACGGCGGCACGATCGCCGCCCGACCGACCATCGACAACGTGCTCGACAACGGTCCCGACGGCTACGTGGTCGCCGGCCCCGCGTCGCTCTCCACCGTCGGCAACCCCGCGACCAACGGCGCCGCATTCGGCGGTGACGGCACGGCCGACGGCGTCACGGTCTTCGGCGTCGAGAACCCCCACGCCGCCGCCTGGGTCAACAACATCACCCAGTCCGTCGCGGCGTTCATCAGCCTGCCCGGCGGCGCCCCGACCGCGTTCAGCCCGGGTGAGTTCCTCGCCGCCAACAACCTCATCGAAGCCGCGACCGACAACGTCCGCGACCTCGCCAACCCCTGCAACCTCGTCCCCAACCCCGCGCTCAACCAGACGCTTCAGGACTTCACCCGCAACCTCGGCGGGCAGACCTTCGCCAACCCCGCCTACGCCAACTTCAACAGCGGCGCCTCGGGCGTCGCACCGGCCCGCGCCACCGGCGTGACCGGCTTCTCCGACGGCAACACGGGCAACTTCTACGTCGCCGATGACGGCACGCAGATCGCCTACCGCAGCCCCCTGACCGCCGCCAACCGCATCGCGGGCGACTTCAACAACGACGGCCTCCGCAACTACGACGACGCCAACGCGATCGCCGCCGCGTTCAACGAGCGCCAGGGCGGCGCCGACTGGGCCCCGCCCGCCGGCGGCCTGTTCAGCTTCGAGATCAACGGCGACTTCCAGGGCGACGGCAACTTCGACCTCGCCGACCTCCGCTACTGGGCCGACGGCCTGGCCATCGACCCGACCACCGGCCTCCTCGACCGCGAGGAAGGCTTTGAGCTTCTGGACGAAGCCTGGGTGAACCTCGGCAACACGCTGCCGCTCTTCCCGACCACGCTCGCGACGGGCGAGCCCTACGAGGCCGGCGACGCCGTCGCCGACATCGCGGGCAACCTGACCACGCGCGGCTTCGCCCCGGTGGGCCACGACGGCGTGATCGACGCCGCCGACCTCGACTACGTCTACGCCAACTTCGGCGACTGGTCGATCCTCAACGAAGCGATCAACATCGACCTCTCGGCCGACATGAACGGCGACCTCATCGTCGACCAGGCCGACGTCTGCGAGATCCTCGACATCCTCGACACAACCTCGGGCGACGTGAACCTCGACGGCAACCAGGACGGCGCCGACGTGTCCATCGTCACCAACAACCTCGGCCTCACCCCCGCCGGCTGGGCCGACGGCGACCTCAACGGCGACAACATCGTCAACTCGGCCGACCTCGACATCGCCAACGGCGTGACCGATCCCTGCACGCCGTCCAACGCCTGCGCCCTCGCCGACATCACCGCCACGGGCACCTGCGTTCCGGGCGCCGGCGACGGCGTCGTCGACCTCTCCGACTTCTCCTGCTTCCTCAGCCAGTGGTCCGCCTCGGCGCCCATCGCCGACATCACCACCACCGGCGTCTGCACCCCGGGCATGGGCGGCGACGGCGTCGACCTGTCCGACTTCTCCTGCTACCTCGCCGAGTGGTCCGGCGGCTGCGACGGCGACCCCGGCACCCCGGTCGCCCTCAACTAATCCCGCACGTCTCTAGACAGCCGGCGCTTGAACGAGCGCCAATCAGACACAGCGACACCCCCGTGCGAACGCGCGGGGGTGTTCGCTTACGAGGCCGAGGCCTCACTTGCTGGTTCGAAATGTCAACTCGGAATCGGGCTCGGCACATCGAGCCCCGCGGCCAGACGCCTCTGACGCCGAGCTTCCATTTGCTCGCGCATGTTCTTCTCGAACTCCTCGGCCGCCTTCGTCGCCTTGGCGCGCGTCTCGGGCGGGATGGTCGCGACGTGGAAGACCTCGCCGTTCTCGAGATGTACGTACCGGTCACACAGCCGGTGGATGTCCATCGGGTTGTGGCTCACGACGATCGCCGCGCGCCCGCCCGCGATCAGCTCGGTCATCCGCCGACGCGAACGGATCTGGAACTCGGGGTCGCCCACGCCGAGTACCTCGTCGACGAGCAGAATCTCGGGCCGAATCGCCGACATCGTGCTGAACGCCAGCCGCAAGCGCATGCCGTTGGAGTACCGCTTCACGGGCGTGTCGATGAACCGCTCGACGCCCGAGAAATCAACGATCTCATCGAACCGCGCCCGCACCTCGGCCCGCGTCAGGCCCAGGATCACGCCGGCCATGAACACGTTTTCCCGGCCCGTCAACTCGGGGTTGAACCCGACGCCGAGTTCGAGCAGCGAACCGATGCGCCCACGCACCGTGACGCGGCCTTCGGTCGGCAGCGTCAGCCGAGAGATGATCTTCAGCAGCGTGCTCTTCCCGGCGCCGTTCGGGCCGATGATGCCCACGCACTCGCCTTCGCCCACCTCAAACGAGACGTCTTTGAGCGCCCAAAGCAGTTCCTCATCGTGTCCGCGCCGACGCAGCCGCGACCGGGCCGCGCGAACCGCGGCCGAGACGAGGTTGTCCTCCATCGGCTTGCGCGCGCCGATGTGGAACCGCTTGGACACGCCCGAGATCTCGATCGCGGGCAGGCTCACAGCACGTCCGCGATCGTTTTTTCGAGCCGGTTGAACACGACCAGCCCAGTCACCAGCAGCAAGGCCACGATGCCGACCGCCGCCGCGATCGCCCAACCGTGCGGGCCGTCGGTCCCGAGCAAGCCAGCCCGGAACCCGAGCACCGCGGTCGTCATCGGGTTGAGTTCATACAGCACCACCGCCCACTCGGGCAGCCGCTCGCGGACCAGTTCGATCGGATAGAGCACGGGCGTCGAAAAGAACCCCATCTGGATCACGACCGGCAGGCCCTGCCGCACGTCGCGGTAGTGCGCGTTGAAGCCGGCAAGCCACAGCCCCATGCCCGCCGCGGCGCCCATCGTGAGCACGAAATACGCCGGCAGCCACGCCATCGCCTGCCAGTCGGGCGAGACCTTGTCGTGGTGCCAGGCCATCAAGAGCACCAGCACGACCAACGTGAACCCGAACTCCACGACCGAACTCAAGACACCCGACACCGGCAACAACAGCCGCGGAAAGTAGACCTTGGCCAGCAGCCCCTGGCTGGCTTCCAGGCTATTCGCCGCGCGACCCATGGCCCCGCTGAAGTAATCCCAGATCACCATCCCAGCGAACAGAAACACGACGTACGGCATCCCGTCGGGGCCGAAGCGCCCGACCACGCCGAAGAACACGCCGAACACCGCCAGCCGCAGCAGCGGGATCAACAGCGCCCAAGCCACACCCAGCGCGGCCTGCCGGTACCGCGTCGAAACGTCCCGCAGGGTCATCAGAATCAGCAACTCGCGGGCCGCGATCGCCTCGCGGATCGCCACGCCCAGCCGACCCTTGGACTGATCGATCACCACCTCGTACGCGGCGGATCGCGCGGGCCCAGTCGATACGGCGGGCTGGCTGATGGCTTCGGCCAATGGGTTCGACGCTCCTCGTGACCGTTCCGTGCCGTCCTCTGGACGCGACTCGGGATGAATCTAGGGTCTGTCCAGCGCCCGGGCAATCGAGGCACGGTTACCATCGTGCAAGCCCGCCAGACACCCCGCGCCGCGATCACCATGAACGATTCCCAAAGCCCATCCAGCCCGATGCACCCGGCACGCTCGCCCTCCATCACCGCGCTCGTGCCCATGCGGCACGACAGCGAACGCGTCCGGGGCAAGAACTTCCGACCGCTGGCCGGCCGCCCGCTCTACCACCACGTCGTCAGGGCCCTGCTCGCCTGCCAGCACATCGATGAGATCGTCATCGATACCGACAGCCCCACCATCACCGAAGACTGCGCCCAGAGCTTCGGTGGGTCGGCCGGGCCGCGCGTGCGGGTCATCCCGCGCCCCGAGCACCTCCGCGACGGTCACATCCCGATGAATGAGGTCCTCCGCCACGACACCACGCAGGCCGGAACGGGCAAGCCCGACGATCTGTTCTTGCAGACACACTCGACCAACCCGTTCCTGCAAACCGAAACGATCACCGCCGCGATCGAAGCCTTTCTTGCCCATCGCGACCAACACGACTCCCTCTTCGGCGTCACCCGCTGGCAGACCCGCCTCTACGACCAGCACGGCAGCCCGATCAATCACAACCCCACCGAGCTCCTGCGCACGCAGGATCTGCCGCCCGTGTTCGAAGAAAACTCGAACCTGTACCTCTTCACCCGAGCTGTCATCGAAGCCACCGGCCGCCGCATGGGCGAGCGACCCCGGCTCTTCGAGATCGATCGGCTCGAAGCCACCGACATCGACGACGAGGAAGGCTGGCGCCTCGCCGAAGCGCTCGTCCTCACCGGGCAGCTCGGCCAACCCGCGGCTGCGCCCGCAGACTGACACCAAAAGCACACAGCGCCCCGCGCTGCCTTCCCGGAGACCGATCCGTGCCCGACCGCTATCAAATCCTTGTCTCCGGCCCGCGGATGCTCCGCGATTGGGACCGTGTCCATCCCACCATCGCCCACCTGCCCTTCGACTACCACAAGGCCGAGGTCCGCCAGCACCTCGAAGAAGACGAACTCATCCCGCTGCTGACCGGCGCCACGCCCATCGACGGCGCCATGTGCGGCGGCGACCGCTGGACCGCCCGAGTCTTCGACGCCGCGCCCACGCTCAAGGCCGTGTGCAAATGGGGCACCGGCATCGACGCGATCGACCAGGACGCCGCCCGCGCCCGCGGCATCCCCGTGCGCAACGTGCCCGACGCCTTCAGCGTCCCCGTCGCCGACACCGCGCTCTGCCACATGCTCTGCTTCGCACGCAAGCAGCCCTGGCTCACCCAAGCCCTCCGCGCCGGCGAATGGTCGCCCATCGAGGGCGTCGCGCTCGGCGAGCAAACCCTCGGCATCGTCGGCCTGGGCGCCATCGGCCAGACCGTCGCCCGCCGAGCCGCGGCCTTCGGCATGACGCTGCTCGGGACCGACCCCAAACGCCCGCCCCAACAGTTCCTCGACGACACCCGCCTCGAGATGACCACGCTCGACGACCTCCTCGAACGCGCCGACGTGGTCAGCATCAACTGCGACCTCAACCCCACCAGCCGCCATCTCATTTCCGAGGCCCAACTTGCGAAGATGAAGCCCTCGGCCGTGCTCATCAACACCGCCCGCGGCCCGATCGTCGATCAAGCCGCGCTCGAACACGCCTTGCTCAGCAAACAGATCGCCGGCGCCGGGCTCGACGTCTTCGAAACCGAACCGCTCGATCAGGACTCCCCCCTCCGCAAGCTCGACAACGTGTTGCTCAGCCCGCACCTGTCGCAATCGAGCCCGCGCGCGTGCTGGGCCGTGCACGAACGGGTCGCGCGGAACCTGTGCGACTGCCTCGGGATCGACTTCGACACAGGCGAGCGCTCCGCCCGCAGCCCCGAGCCCGGCGCCCATCGGGCCAACACGGTCGAAGGAGCCCACGCGTGAGCGAGTCCGGCCAACCCAAACGCACTGTCCTCATCACCGGCGCCGCCGGCGGCATCGGCGCCGCCACCGCGCGCGTCTTCAAGGCCGACGGCTGGACGACCGTCGGCGTCGACCGCCGCGAAGCCGATGTCTCGGGCCTCGATCATCTCATCGTGGCCGATATCTCCGACCCGGCCGCGCCCGCGCGCATCTTCGAACAACTCGCCGAACACACCGACCGCCTCGATGCGCTGGTCAACAACGCAGCCCACCAGATCTGCAAACCCGTCATCGAGACCACGGCCGAAGAGTTCGACCAGGTCATGGCCAGCAACATCCGCTCGGTCTTCCTCTCCATGAAGCACGCCTACCCGCTGCTCAAGCGCACCGGCGGCGCCATCGTCAACGTCTCCTCCGTCCATGCCATGGCGACCAGCAAAAACATCGCCGCCTACGCCGCCAGCAAAGGCGCCCTCCTCGCCTTCACCCGCGCCGTCGCGCTCGAGTTCGGCGCCGACAACGTTCGCGTCAACGCCATCCTGCCCGGCGCCGTGGACACACCCATGCTGCACGCCGGCCTCGAACGCGGACACCTGACCCCCGGCTCAACCGACGAACTCGTCCGAGGCCTCGGCTCGCGCCACGTCATCGGACGCGTCGGCGATCCCGAGGAAATCGGCCAGGCGATCCTCTTCCTGTCTGACTCGGCACGCTCCAGCTTCATCACGGGCCAAGCCCTCATCGCCGACGGCGGCGCCCTCGCGCGACTCAGCACCGAGTAACACACGCCCGCATGCAAAGCCGCACCCCCTCCGCACACGGCGCCGTGCGCGAGAGTGTTTCAGACACAGTCCCGGATTCTGTTTCAGTCGCTGTTTCACGGGGAAACAAGCACATACATCGCCGCGCGCGAGCTACCGCCATCGCGCGCAAGACGTACACTCCCGGCTCGCGTCGCAACCGATCAGCGCATCGCGCTCCGACATCGGAGCACGGATCGACAGCAGGCGGACCAAGGACCGGCGCCGATCAACGGAGCAAGCGTGGCATGAAGCCTCAAACACCCCGCGTTTCCATCCTGCTTCCCGTTTACAACGCCGAGAGCTATCTCGCGGAAACCCTCGAGAGTCTGCTGCGCCAGTCGTACGAAGACTTCGAACTCATCGCAGTCAACGACGGCTCGACCGACGCCTCCGAAAGCATCCTCCGCGGCTATGCCGAACGCGACGCCCGCGTTCGCCTCGTCAGCCGACCCAACACCGGCCTCGTCGTCGCCCTTAACGAGATGCTCGACATCGCCAGAGGCGACCTGTGCGCGCGCATGGACGCCGACGACATCGCCCTGCCCCACCGCCTCGAACGCCAGGTCACCGCGTTCGATGCGCGGCCCGAGCTGGTTTGCCTCGGCGGCGCGATCGAGCTCATCGACGAGCACGGCACGCCGCTGCATCGCCCCGCGCCCGTCTGCGGCAACGAGGCCGTGCAGCGCGAAGCGCTCCGCGGACGCACGCCCATCTGCCACCCCGCCGCCATGTTCCGCTCCGAAGCCGTCCGCGCCGTCGGCGGATACATCGACGACGCGTACCCGGCCGAGGACCTCGATCTCTGGCTGCGCCTGGGTGAGGTCGGCGCGCTCGACAACCTGCCCGAGACCATCCTCCGCTACCGCCTGCACGAAGAATCCATCAGCGTGCGCAAACGCGACCGGCAGATCGCCAAGATGCGCCTCGCCTGCGAACGCGCCTGGGCCCGCCGGGCGATCACCGACGGCGTCTTCCTGGGGCACCCCGAGCACACCAGCGCCGACGAACCGCTCGGACAGTTCGAACTCGCCGTGCACACGCCGGTGCAGAACCCCACGGCCCGGGCGATCCTGCTCGCCGGCCAATCCGGTGTCGAGCACAACGCCGGCTGACGGCTCGCCGGTGACGGCCTGCTGTCCATCCACAGTCAACGTCTGTAGCGTTCGCTAACCCGCTTGAGACACAGCGGAAAGTCTTGATCCGCGCCCGTGCGCCGGGCATGCTGTTCGTGTGGCCGCGACGCGTGGCGCCCGAAGCAGTCCCCAATTTCCCCGCCGCAGCGACCCGGTTGTCCGCAAGGGCAGCCGGGTCGCGCCCTTTTTCGGCATCCCCGATTTCTGACGCCCGGCGCACTATTCTCTCCGGCCCATGCCAGCCGCTCCGAAGAACGCCGGCGATCGCCCCCTGACGCCCGCGATGCGTCAGTACCACGACTTCAAGGCCGCCCACCCGGGCTGCCTGCTGATGTTCCGCATGGGCGATTTCTACGAGCTGTTCTACGAAGACGCCGAGGAAGCCTCGCGCGCCCTCGGGCTCACGCTCACCGAGCGCAGCCCGGGCCAGCCCATGGCCGGCGTGCCGCATCACCAACTCGGGGCTTACTTGCGTCGGCTCAGCGAGCAGGGCTACCGCGTCGCCGTCGCCGAGCAGGTGCAGGACCCCAAGGAAGCCAAGGGCGTCGTGGAGCGCGCCGTCACGCGTGTCGTCACGCCCGGCTCACGCGTGGACGAGGAACTCCTCGCAGAGCACGAGACCGCCACACTCGCCGCGGTCGTCTTCACCGGCGCGGGCGAGGACGCGCCGGTGTCGGCCGCCGTCTGCGATCTGTCCACCGGCCGCTTTACGCTGCTCGATGCTCGGCCCGGCGAGGCCGCGGGCGAACTCGCGTCGTTCGGCGTCGCCGAGTTGATCTACCCCGCCACCTCCGACGGCGCGGCGCCCCCCCGCGTCCAACGACTCGCCGAAGCCCTCGACGCGCCCGCCACCGGCCGCCCCGCATGGCACTTCCGCTCGACCGAAGCCCGTGAAGCAATCCATAAACAGTTCGGCGTGACCTCACTTGCCGGCTTCGGCTTGCACGACGACGACCCCGCGATCCCCGCCGCCGGCGCGGTGGTGCGCTACCTGCGCGAGACACAAGGCCTCGGCGCCGAAAACGACGACGACGCCGACTCCGCCCTCACCCATCTCGCGCCGCCCATCCGCCAGGCGGACGAACGCGTCTGCACGCTCGACGCCGTCAGCCTCCGCGCGCTCGAAGTCGAACGCACTATCCGCGGCGACGAGGTTGAGGGCTCGCTGCTGGGCGTGTTCCTCGGCGCCCGATCGGGCCGATCCGGCGGTCTGTGCCGCACCGCGATGGGCAAGCGCAAACTCCGCGACTGGCTCTGCCGGCCCTCGGCTGACCCGGCAACGCTCGATGACCGCCACGGCTGCGTCGCCTCGCTCGCCGGCGAATCCGTCCTCGCCGAGTGCCTCGCCGATGCGCTCGAGGGCGTGCACGACATCGCGCGCATCGCCGCCCGCGTCGCGCTCGAACGCGCCACGCCGCGGGACCTCGTCGGCCTTGGCGCCAGCCTCTCCAAGCTCGAAGTCCTCCGCGACACACTCGAGGGCGCCGAGGCCTTCGCGCCCCGGCGCGAACAGCTCAGCGCCCATGCCGAGGCGCTCCGCCCGCTCGCCGAACGCATCAACGCGACCTGCGTCGACCAGCCGCCCGCGCGCCTCCGCGACGGCGGGCTCATCCGCGACGGCGTCGACGCCGAACTCGACGAAGCCCGAACGCTCGAACGCGACGCGGGCGCGTGGCTGGCCGACTACCAAACCAAGCTCATCGCCGAACACGACCTGCCCAACCTCAAAGTCGGCTTCAACCGCGTCTTCGGCTACTTCATCGAGCTGCCCAAAGGCCAATCCGCCCGAGCGCCCGACCTGTTCACACGCCGGCAAACGCTCAAGAACGCCGAACGCTACATCACGCCCGAACTCAAAGACTTCGAAGACAAAGTCACCACCGCCGAAGCCCGAGCGCTCGAACGCGAGCGCGTCCTCTTCGAGACCCTCTGCGCCGAAGCCAGCACACAGGTCCGCCCGATCTCAGCCTTCGCCGAGACCGTCTCCGAGCTGGACGCGCTGCTCGCCTTTGCCGACAAGGCCCGACGCCGCGGGTGGGTCCGCCCGCAAATGACCGACGGGCCCGCGCTCGAGATCCACGGCGGCCGGCACCCGGTCCTCGACGAAACGCTCGGCGCCAAGTTCGTGCCCAATGACTGCGCCCTCGGCGACAACAGCCCCAGCCTCGCGCTCATCACCGGGCCCAACATGGCCGGCAAGAGCACCTACATCCGACAGGTCGCGCTGCTCACCCTGCTCGCCCACGCCGGCGGCTTTGTGCCCGCCGACCGCGCCACGATCGGTCTGACCGACCGCATCTTCACCCGCGTCGGCGCCGACGACGCGCTGCACCGCGGGCAGTCCACGTTCATGGTCGAAATGACCGAGACCGCCGGCATCCTGCACCACGCCACCGAGCGCTCACTCGTCGTGCTCGACGAGATCGGCCGCGGCACCAGCACGCTCGATGGGCTCAGCCTCGCCTGGGCCATCGCCGAAACACTGGCGGGCGACCACGACCGCCCCGGCCCGCGCACGCTCTTCGCCACGCACTACCACGAGCTGACCGACCTGGCCGAGCGCCGGCCCGACCGCGTGGGCAACCTGCACGTCGCCGTACGCGAGTGGACCAGCCCCGACGGCGAACAGGAGATCGTCTTCCTGCACCAGATCGAGCCCGGGCGGGCCGACCGGTCCTACGGCCTGCACGTCGCCAAACTCGCGGGCGTGCCGCGGCCCGTCATCGACCGAGCCCAAGCCGTGCTCGAAGCGCTCGCCGTGCATCACGGCCCGGCCGAGGGTTCGCCGACCGCGTCCGTGCCGCATCACACGCCGAACGCCGCGCCGCAAAGCGGTCAACTGCCGCTCTTCACCGAGTACCTGCCCCACCCCGCGCTCGACCGCCTGCGCGAGCTGAAGCTCGACGAGCTCACGCCGCTGGCCGCGTTCGACGCGCTGCGCGCTCTTCAAGGCGCACTCGAAGCCAAACCCAACCGATCCGAGTAGCGCCCGGCGCATCAGAACAGCATCTGCACCTGCCCGATGATCGCGAACTGCCCGCCGGAGCGGTCGGGCAGCAGCTCCACCGTCGCCACGGGCGCGGGGATCACCGCGGCGCTCTCGTCGGCCGCCTCAGGGAACCAGCGGGCCTCGCCCGTCACGCGGAACGCCTGGCTGCCCGGGATCAGGTACCAGTTCGCGCCCAGCGTGACCGCGTCGAAGTCATCGCTCTCCCCTCCGCGGTCCGAGTCAAAGAACAGGTGCTCATAGCGCGCAAACAGCTCCGCCCGCTCGCTTACGAACGCGCCCGCCTGCAGCACGAGCGCCGTGTCGTGCAGGGTCTGGTCGCCGCCGTCGATCACACGCCCCGAGAACATCGCCACGGCGTTCCACCCGTCCATCTCCACGCCGGCGTCGGCCGAGTACAAAAACAGGTTCGTGGTCGGCATGCCTGTCCCGCTCGTCGGCGCCAGGTCGGCCCCCTCCTGCTGCCAGTGCCCGGCCAAGCCGAACAGCGCGCCGGGCGTGTCGCCCCGGAACGCCGCCTGCGTGACGAACTGCGACCAGGGCGCCTCGCCCGCGCGCCACTCGAACCGTGAGGTCAGCGCGATCTCCGCGTCGCGCTCGCTGGGGAAGGCCGTGTTCAGCCCGTTCCGCCCGTCCGACACTGTAAAGAACGCCCGCATCCGGTCGCCTTCGAACTCGGCGCTGATCCCCTGCGATCGGTTCAGCCGGAACTGCGTCGAAACCAGCGACCGGTCGATGCCCTGCGTATTCACCGCAAACGTGCGCGAGAACTCTCGGTCGTACGGCGGCAAGAACTGACCGAACCGGATCTTCACGCCGTCGGCCAGTTTGTACCGCGCGTATGCGTCGAGCAGCCCCAGCCGGCCCGTGCTGCGCGAGAAACTCGTGAGCCCGCTGAACGTGAGTTTGTCGGACAAGACGTACCCGCTCACACCCAGCCGGACTCGGCCCGTCTCGAAGCCGGTCACCGGGTCGTCGCTGAACGGTCCGTCGGCCCCGAAGACCGCCGCGGCCCGGAACTGCACCTCGCCCCGCAGTTCGAGCTTGAACCGCTGCGTCTCAATCGCGCCCGAGCCCGTCTCCGGGTGCATCAGATAGAACCGCCGACCGTGTCCGGCCGAGGCGGACGGGTCATCGGCCAGCGCGGCGCCCGGCAGCGCGAGCACGCCGCACAGGGCGCACCAAAGCGAGACCCACGCCGCGGGTCGCGTCGTGCGAGAACAAGTCGTTCGTTGGATAGACACGGAAGCTCCGCCGATTCGATCGGCCCCGCCCCTCAACTCAGATTCAGACAGGCAAGTCTAGAAAGCAGCCGCGCTCGTCGGCGCGCCTTTGTGTCGCATCGGCGCGAAGAACGCGTCAAAAGAGCAACTGAATCTGACCGACGATCGCAACCTGATTGTCGTCGTCGTCGGGCAGCAGACCCACGTTCGAGTTCGGCGCGTTCACCACCGACGACGAGCCCGCCTGGGCCTCGGGGTACCACATGACCTGGCCGGTCACTTTCACCGCATGGCTGCCCGGAATCATGTACCAGTTCGCGCCCACGATAAAGCCGGGGAAGTCGTCCGAGTTCTCTCGGTCGCGGTCCGGGAAGATGTGCTCGTACCGGGCGAACAACTCGGTCTGTTCGCTCACAAACAAACCGCCCTGCGTGACGAAGGCGAGATCCGTAAAGGTCTCGCGTTCACCTTCGCCGGACGGGTCGATCGTCCGCCCGTAGAACACCGCCATCGCGTTCCAGCCGTCGCCCTCATAGCTCACGTCGGCCGTGTACATGAACAGGTTGGTCGTCCCGGTCGCAAGCAACGGGCCGAGGTCCCGGCCGTCCTGCTGCCAGTGGCCGCCCAAACCGAGCAGCACGCCTGTGTCGGCGCCCCGGAACGAGGTCGCGTCGCCGAACTGCCGCCAGCCCGCGTCACCGATCCGCAGCTCGAACCGCCCGGTCAGCGCGATGTCCGCTTCGGCCGCGCTGGTGAACGCCGAGTTCGCCGCCGCTCGGCCGTCGGACACCGTGCCGAACGCCCGCCAATCGCCCGCGTCGTACTTGAGTTGCACGCCCTGCGAGCGGTTGACCCGGAAGATCGTGGAGGTCAGCGACCGCTCGACCGCGAGGCCCGACGTGCCGCGGATTTTGCTGAACTCGCGGTCGTACGCGACTTTGTACTGCCCGGCCTGCACGCTCCAGCCGCCACCCAACTCGTAGCTGAAGTAGTTGTCCACAAGCCGGAACCGCCCACCGTTGCGGGCAAAGTCGCCGCGGAGCCGGATGCGGAGCTGATCGCCATACAGCCGCGCCCGGAAATCGATCCGGTTCCGCGTGTGCTCGAAGCCCGTCGTAATGTCCTCGGCATCTCCCGCGGGCGGCGTGTCGTCCTCGGCATCGAACACGCTGTAGAACCGGAACTGCGCCTCCGCCCGCAGTTCAAGCCGGTACAGGTCGTCGGTCGACTGCACAAAGAAGCGGCCGTCGTGACCGCCCGTGCCCGGGCCCGGCGCCGCGAGCGTCTGCCGAGACGCGGCGTCGGCGATCACGTCTTCCGGCGCGAACTCTGTCGGTTCCTCCACGGGAGCCGCCAGAGCGACGGCGGCGACAAACGGCAGAACTGCAACGTTTCGGTAGGCAACCATGCCAACCCTATCGCCGCGTTGCCCCGGGGTTCTACTGTTTCTTGGACTCTTTTGTGAGTCCGACGCCTCGCCCGACGATCACGCACCCGGAGACCCACGCCATGCCGCTCGACCACTACGTCACCCTCGGCCGATCCGGCCTCCGCGTCAGCCCGTTCTGCCTCGGCGCCATGACCTTCGGCGAGGACTGGGGCTTCGGCTCCGACCTCGAAACCTCCAAAGCCGTGATCGACACCTACACCAAGCACGGCGGCAACTTCATCGACACCGCCAACATTTACACCAAAGGCCACTCCGAGAAAATTCTCGGCGACCACGTCTGCAAAGACCGCGCCCGACGAGACCGACTCGTCATCGCCACCAAGTTCCTGGGCAACCTCTACCCGGGCGACCCCAACGGCGGCGGCGCCCACCGCAAAGCCATCATCGCCGCCTGTGAACAGTCCCTCCGCCGACTCCAGACCGACTACATCGACCTCTACTGGATGCACTTCTGGGATCACCTCACCCCCATCGACGAAACCATGCGCGCTATCGACGACCTCGTCCGCGACGGCAAGATCCGCTACTTCGGCATCTCCGACACGCCCGCCTGGAAGTGCGCCCAGGCCCAGTACGAAGCCATCTTCAAAAGCTGGACCCCCGCCATTGCCCTTCAGATCGAGTACTCCCTCTACGAACGCACCGTTGAAAACGAACTCATGCCCATGGCACGCGAGCTCGGCATGGGCGTCACCCCGTGGTCCCCGCTCAAGGGCGGCGTGCTCAGCGGCAAGTACACCCGCGACAACGCCGACTCCGTCGACGCCAAGCGCGGCGACTGGGTCAAGAACCACCTCAACGAACGCGCGTTCTCCATCATCGACGTGCTCCAGTCCGTCGCCGAGGACACCAACGCCACGCCCGCGCAGGTCGCCCTCGCTTGGGTCCAGAGCCGCGCCGGCGTCGCCTCTTCGATCATCGGCGCCCGCACCGTCGAACAGCTCGAAGCCAACATCGCCGCGCTCGACGTCAAGCTTACCGCCGAGCACACGGCGTCGCTCGACGAAGTCAGCCACCAAGAAGCGACCTTCCCCCAGTCCTTCCTGCCGTACGTCAAGAACAACGTGCAGGGCGGCACAACCATCAACGGCGACGCCTCAGAGCCCTGGAAAATGGCGCCGCAAAGCAGCGACGAACTCTGGTAGCCGTCGCACCCCGCCCGGCCCCGTACCACAATGCCTGGAATAACCGGCCCCGGACAAGCACTAGCATGTCGCCATGCTGACACCCGACTACCTGCGCACCAAGTTCGACGCCGGCCTGCCCTACGACGCGTACGTGCAAACCGCCCAACCCGGGCACGCGGTCTCGTGGGGCGAGTTCAAGGAAGCCGTGCAGCTCAACAGCCAGCAGCGCTCGCTGCTCGGCGGCTTCACGCGAGAGATGAATGTCCTCGTCTCCAGCGGCACCTGGTGCGGCGACTGCGTCCAGCAGTGCCCCTTCCTCACCCACATCGAGTCTGCCAACCCCACCGCCATCCGCGTTCGCTTCGTCGACCGTGATGAGCACGCCGACCTGGCCGAGTCGCTCAAGATCTGCGGCGGGCTGCGCGTGCCCGTCGCCGTCTTCATGAACGAGGACTTCGATCTGGTGTCACTCTTCGGCGACCGCACCCTCCACCGCTATCGAGCCATCGCCGCCCGACAGCTCGGCGCCTCCTGCCCTCTTCCGGGGGCCCCCGTGGCCGCCGACGAACGAGACGCCACGCTCCAAGATTGGATCGACGAGTTCGAGCGGGTGCAGTTACTGCTCCGTCTGAGCACCAAGCTCCGCCAGCGTCACGCTGACTAGGCGTCGCTCAACCCGGCGGCACGTCAAAATGGGCAACTTGCACGCCAGTTCCCGCACCGTTTTGTTAGGGATTTCGCCAGCTCCAGCGCTGACAAGCCGTTATCAGACGAACGATTACCGATTCGGCAACCGAATTCCTCAAAAGAATTCATATATCGACCTTGCTACCCCTTGACTGCCCGAACCCACCCGGAGAAGGTATGTCGTCCGTGTCCGCGGACATCTTGTGGGATCCGAGGAGAGAGACCCTTCGGGCTTACAGATGTTTGACGATCCGGTGTGTCCCCGCAAGGGCCATCGCTAGGCCTTCTGCGTGTCCGCAACAGTGTGTCCGATTCGAGAGAGAATCAGGGAGAGAAAGACAATGAAGAACATCGCCATTATCGCTTTGGTCGCCGCGGCTGGCGCCGCCAGCGCTAACACGCTGTCGGCCTCCAACACCGCGTTCCAGTCCGCGAACCCCACCATCAACCTGGGCAGCCCCACCGGCTCGTCCTTCGGCCTCAGCATCTTCGTGGGTGGCGACAACGGCGGCGGCGGCGGCTCCGGCGGCATCGCGACCGTCTTCAGCGGCATCGCCCCGTCCTTCGGTACGACCGCCTCCTTCGCCCCCGAAGCCGGCGTCGCCGCGTTCGCGCCCGCCTCGCTTGAGGTCAGCTCCTCCGTCACCCCGCTCGGTGGCAACGACTTCCGCATCATCGTCGATGCCATCGGCCGCGACGTGGCCGGCGCCCCCCAGGCGTTCCTTGCCCCGGGCGTCGCCTTCGGCGGCGGCACCGTGCCGATCAACTCGATCGGTGTCGACCTCGGCGACATCTTCAACTCGCCGTCCTTCCCGCTTCCCACTGACGCTGTCGATTTCGGTGACTCCGTGAGCATTCTCGCTGAGTCGCTCGAGCTCTTCGACAGCCTCGGTTCGGTCGGCGCATTCGCCGGCGCTGGCGCCGGTACCCCCGGCTTCGGTGGCGGCATCACCGATTACTCCGATCAGCAGTTCATCAGCATCGCTGCTGGCAGCGACCTGTTCGGCACCTTCGACATCTTCCAGGCCACCTTCACCATCGACTACCGCGTCATCCCGGCGCCCGCCTCCGCCGGCCTGCTCGGCCTTGGTGGCCTCGCCGCGTTCCGTCGTCGCCGCTAATCACGCGACGCGTTCCGACGCGAGTTCCCTTTGAACACACGCACGGCCGTCCCTTCACGGGACGGCCGTGTTTGTTTTTGCACGCACCCGGCCCCGGGCTGACGCCCTGCGGCTCACTTCAGCCGCCGAAGCCCCTTCGACTGCCGCGCGTCGTTCCACTCGCCCAACGCCGGCGGGTGCTCCCGCGCCAGCTTGACGAGCTGCGTCGCCGTGCACACCAGCCGAATACCCGCGCGACGCGGGTCCAGCCCGCACGCCCAGATCACATCCAGCGCCTCGGCCAAGATCGAGGGAAAGTCCTCGTGCTTGGTCGCGCACACGATCTTCTGATTCCGGCATCGGCTCAGCCACAGCGGGCTGCGGACATCCCCGATCGGCACCTCGACGCGGTGTTTGGTCGCCAGCGCCAGCCGAAGCCGCCGGAGCGCCACCCGCCGGTTCTGCTCGGCCGATCGCCGCTCCCCCGCGCTCGCTTCGATCCCCGTGGGCGCGTGCCGCAGCATGACCAGCGTCTCGACCTTGTTCCGATGCTGCCCGCCCGGGCCGCCGGCTCGACCCTTCACGGTCTCCACGGACTGCATGAGCAGGTCCTCGGGCAACGCCGCCGGGTGCACCGGCCTTTCCGGCCGCACCCCGGGTATCCGCTCGGCACGTTCGTTCAGCACGCCGCCACCGGCACGGCTTCAAGGTCCAGCCCCGACCGCTCGCCCTCGGCCAGCCGCCGTGCGCCCAGGCCCGCGATCATCGCCGCGTTATCAACGCAGAACCGCAACTCCGGCAGCCGCAGATCGAGCCCGCGCTGCTCGGCGAACTCGGCCAGATCACGCCTCAGCCGGGTGTTCGCCGTCACGCCGCCGCCGGTCAGCAGCGTCGGGCACGCCTCAGTCCCGCCCACGTGCTCGAACGCCCGCTCCAGCTTGAGCATGATCGCCTTGACCGCCGCCCGCTGAAAGCTCGCCGCTAAGTCACGCACACGCTCGGGCGTCAACTCGGGAGGCGCCGCCCGATCACGCCCCCCCGGCACGCCCCGCGCCGCATACAGCAGCGACGTCTTCAGCCCCGAAAACGACAGATCCAATGACCCCGGCGCGAGCCGGCTGATCGGCAGATCGACCGCACGATCGTCGGCGCCCGGCAGCTCCGCCAGCCGGTCGATCTCCGGCCCGCCGGGGTACGCCAGTCCCAGCGTGCTCGCCGCCTTGTCGTACGCCTCACCCACCGCGTCATCGATCGTCGAGCCCAGCCGGCTCAGCCGGTGCGGCGCCTCGCAGCGGTACAAGGTCGTGTGCCCCCCGCTCACCACCAGCCCGAGCGCCGGCCACCTCGGCTCCGAACGCCCCAGCAGCCCCGCGTACAGGTGCGCCTGTACGTGATCCACACCGATCAGCGGGACGCCCAACGTCCAAGCCAGCGACTTCGCCGCGGCTACGCCCACCAGGAGCGCCCCGACCAACCCGGGCCGATGCCCCACCGCGATCGCCTCCAGATCATCCAGCGTGACGCCCGCCTCGTCCAGAGCCCGCGTTATTGCTGGCAGGATCGCCTCGACATGGGCCCGCCCGGCCAACTCGGGCACCACGCCGCCGAACCGGGCGTGGATATCTACCTGCGAGGCGACCGCGCTCGACCGCACCCGGCAAGCGTCTTCCACAACCGCCGCCGCGGTTTCATCGCACGAGCTTTCGATCCCGAGCACCAGCACGCCGAGTCTCCCGCGGGCGCCGAACGCCCATCGAAACGATGGTACGCCGGGCCGAGACGGATACAGTCATCCAGCGGCCCGAGCCGGTTTCGGACTCGCCAAGGAGCGCCTTTGCCAGAGCCTAAAGAACGCCAATCCATCAAAGCCCAGTCCGAGCGTGCGGTCCTCGCCGCCGTCCGCCTGCCCGAATCGCAGTACGACCACGCCGACCCGTTCGGCGAGCTGGCCGCGCTCTCCGAGCAGGCCGGCGCCGTCATCGTCGGCGAACTCACCCAGCAGCTCGACCGCCCCGTCGCGGGCAGCTACATGGGCACGGGCAAGCTGAATGAGTTGAAGTCGCTCTGCGACCTGACCGACGCGTCGATGGTCATCTTCGACCACGAACTGAGCCCGAAGCAGATCGCCAAGATCGAAGAAGCCGTCTCGCGCAAGGTCGTCGACCGCTCCGAACTCATCCTCGACATCTTCGCCTCGCGCGCGACGACCCACGAAGCCAAGCTCCAGGTCGAACTCGCCCAGCTCGAATACACCTACCCGCGCCTGCGCGCAATGTGGTCCCACCTCGAGCGCATCAGCGGCGGCGCCCCCACGGGCATCGGCTCGCGCGGGCCGGGCGAGCAGCAGCTCGAGATCGACCGCCGGCTCGTCCAACGCAAGAAAAGCCAGCTCACGCGCGAGCTGCGCGAGATCCAGAGCCGCAAACGACGCTCGGTCGAAAAACGCAACAGCGAACACTTCACCGTGGGCTTGGTTGGCTACACCAACGCGGGCAAGAGCACGCTGTTCAACACCCTCACCGCCGGCGGCGCCTACGCCGACGACCGCGTCTTCGCCACGCTGATGACCCGCACCCGCGCGTGGGACCTCGGCGGCGGGCTCGACGTGCTGCTCAGCGACACCGTCGGTTTCGTGCGTGATTTGCCGCACAATCTTGTCGCGTCGTTCAAAGCCACACTGGAAGAAGCCACGCACGCCGACCTGCTGCTCGTCGTGCTCGATGTTTCCGACCCCGCCGCCGAGCTGCACTACGAAACCGTGACCCGAACGCTCAACGAGCTGTTCGACGAAGTCGCCAAAAGCGAGCACCCGCCCGCGGCGCCGCCCGAGCCCTACGACCCCGAGTACGGCGGCCCCGCCTCGCTGCCCGGCTCCGAGGACCTCCGACGCGGCTGGACCCCGCCGCCGCGGGTGCTCCTGCTGAACAAAGCCGACCTGCTCCAAGACGAGCGCGATGTGCTGCGCTGGCAGACCCGCAGCCCCGGCGCCATCGCTATCTCATCGATGCCCGACGAAGACGGCCGACCGGCCATCGGCGCCGACGAACTCATCGAAACCGTGCGCACGCACATGCTCGGCCCGATCGGGACGTACGACATCGACGTCGCGCTCAAAGACGCGCGCACGATCCACGCGATCGAAAGCCGAGGCGAAGTCCTCGACCGAACCTACGAAGGCGACCGCGTCACGCTCCGCGCCAAGCTCGGCTCCCGTCTCGTGGAGCGGGTGCAGGCCGCCGGCGCCAGCGTGGAAGCCGCCGCCGCGCCCAAGCGATAGCCGAGGACCCGAACTCAGCCGTTCGCCGGCTCAAACCCCGAGCAGCCGCTGACCGCGGAGACACGCAGTTCGAGCGCGCTCAGCTCGGGTCGGCCGCAGGCGTCGGTGTAATCCGGCGGGGCTTCGCCCTTCACGCGGATCTGCACGAGCTGCGGGCTCTGGCCGCCGTGACCGAAGTGCAAACACGCGCCGCACTGACCTTCTTGGATACGGACCATGATCAAGCTCCTGCTGGGCGCCTCCCGGAAGGGCGGCGACTGCAACCCAGGCCCGCGCCTCCCCCACCACGGCGGACGGCGATCGGCCTTCGGGATATCTCTTCGAACATCATGCCGCGCAGGCGCTGCGAACCGCTCTCAGTTGGCAGTTGCGACCGATTCTCGCCCGTAAACCCGCCCGCAGACCGTGATTGCAGGTCCGAAAATCTCGGAGCCACGGACCTCCGGATGCGGTTTACTCCGATCCGGTGTGCGTCC
>JBCBZM010000018.1:0-36135 GCA_039815345.1 Planctomycetota bacterium
AGCCCACCACGCCGCCCAGCAGACCAATCGAGACACAAACCGACAGTCCGACGCTCCGACACGAAGTCTGTTGAATCGAACCGGATTGTCGTCTTCCGTGACGCATTCAATGAGTATAGGGACCGGCCCGATCACGCCGCGATCAGAGCGCCACCTGCGTCGGCCGTATGCTCAGACGATGGACGAAACCAGGTGTCGCACACGACCGATCACGCCCGCGCTCGCCGCCGGGCTGGTATCCCTTGGGCTTGTGCTCGCGGGCTGCACCGGCGGCTCGATGCAGTCCGACCCCTTGGGCGTGCGGTTGTCTCAAGCACCGTCCAAGGAGATCAGCGCAACGCCATCGCAAGCCGCGGGGCGGAGCGTCGCGCACGCGATGTACCGCGCCGGACCCGCGGTGCGAACCTTCGCGGTCGATGCGTCGGACGAGATACTCCGGCGCGAACGATCGGCGCCGAACGCGGTCGGTCGCTGGCAAGACGTGGTGGCACTGGCAACGGGCACCGGCGAGCCGTTCACGCCGATCCGCGTGGCCGAGTTCGGTTTCGACGACACGGGCGGCGTGCTGCTGTACCGGACCGACAACACCGAACGCGGCGTGCGCACGGTCTTCGACCCGCCGCTGCTGATCTGCCCCGCGACGCTCGACATCGACGCGACCCACACGCACGAGACCCAACTCACGACAACAACGCAACGCGGCGAGCGCGACGCGCGTGAGCAAGCCGGTACGGTGGGCGTCGAGACCACGCGCTCGGCGCCCGAACGCGTCGAAACCGCGGCCGGCCCGGTCGATGCCCAGCGCATCGACGTTCGGCTCGTCCTCACGATCGACAACGCCGAGGTCACCCGCTCCACGCGGTACGCGTTCACTTTCGCCGAGGGCGTGCTGGTCGACGACTCGGCCGAGCGTGTGCGCGCACTCGGGTTCACACTGCGCAACGAACGCCGGGTGGCCCGGGCGGTCGCCGACGGGGGTATTGACTAGAACGCCGAGCTACTTCGAACCGAACTCGTTCGAATCGTCGGCCGGGGGCCGCATCGAGATCGGCGGATCGAGGATCTCGCGCATCAGGATCGCCTGGCGCCAGCCCTTGCGCGACGTCGGGATGAACGACGCGTCGGCCGCGACCGCGGGGGATCGTTTGGCCGGCGACGCCGGGCGGCGCGCGGCCGCGGGCACCGGCGTGAAGTCGCTGAGGTCCTCCATCGTCGGCGCGCGTTGCGGCGTCGGCTGCGACGGGGGACGCGGGGACGGGCGCCGCTGAGGCGCCGCGCCCTGGCTCGGACGCTGGGGCCTCTGGCTGGGGCCTTGGGTAGGCGCTGGTGCGGCAGGGGTTGGCGCGCCCGTGCGCCCGGCGTTGCGCTGGCGAGCCTCGAGGGCCTTCTTCCGCTCGGCGATCTGCCGGCGGCGGAGTTCTTCGAGCTGTCGGCGCCGCTCGGCGGCGATCTGCTCGAGCTGGGCCCGGGCGGCGGCCTGCTCCTCGGCCTCGGCCTCGGCGGCGGCGCGGGCGACCTCGGCCGGATCCCGCCCTGTCCGCAGCATCTCGCGCTTGCGCTCCTGCTCGGCCTGCTCGATCTTCCGCGCGACCTGGGCTTCCTGGATCTTCCGCCAGATCGCTTGAAGGATCGGCACCCCCACGAACAGGAAGATGACGATGAGTTGGACCCAGTTGCCGCCCATGGGTCCATCCTATCGCGTCGGCGGTCCCGCGGGCAGCACAACACGGGCGCCCCCGACTTCGCCCCGTTCGAACGCCACGCCGAAGACCGCCTCGAGCGGATCATCGTTGGCGGCGGTCGGCTCAAACCCCAGCACCTCCTCGGCTCGGCCCTCGACGACGACCCGGCCTTCTTGAGACAGGATCAACGCCCGGTCGGCGTAGCGGGCGGCAGCCGAGAGATCGTGCAGTACGACCGCCACGGCCGCCCCGGCCCGAGCCAGTTCGCGTAACAGCCCCAGTGTGTCCGCCGCGGCTTTGGGGTCCATCGCGGCGACGGGCTCGTCGGCCAGCAATGCCTTGCCCGCGAGTTCATCGGTTGGTGGGTCTCCAATCGGCAGCCGCAGTTGGGCGAGCGCGCGGGCGACATTCACGCGCTGCCGCTGGCCGATGCTGAGAGACGGATACGGGCGGCGGGCGACGTGGGACAACCCGACCTGTTCGAGCGCGGCATCGACGGCGCGGTCGTCATCTCGGCCTCGCGCGGTGAATCGGCCCAGCCGGACGACCTCGCGGGCGGTGTAATCGAAGATCGGGCCTCCGGCCTGCGGGACGAACGCGACCCGGCGGGCCCGAGCCCGCGCGGGCGCCGAGAACAGGTCCATCGCCTCGGCGCCCTCCGTTTCCAGTGAGGCCGAGCCGGTCATGGGCCGCAAAGCGCCGACCAGCGTGCGCAGGAGCGTGGACTTGCCCGAGCCGTTCGGCCCGAGCACGGCCGTGAAGGCCCCGGCCTGGAAGACGCCCGAGGCCTCCCGCAGGACGGGCTCACCCCGGCGGTATCCGGCGCACACGTTCTGGAAGCGGACGGCCACGGACAGAGCGTATCCGTCGGGCGGTCGGCGCCGGGAGTACCCTTGCGGCATGAGCGCCCACGATGAGCACCACGCGGACCTTCCCTTGAACCAGGCCTTGGCCGATGCAGGCCCGATTGCTGTGGCCGGCGCGACCGGCTTTGTCGGTCGGCACGTCTGCCGGACGCTCTTGGACGCGGGCTACCGGGTGCGGGCGCTCGTGCGGGATATCCGCTCGGTCGGCGATCGGCTGCCCGAGGACGAAGACCTCGAGCTGCGGCAGGTCGCGGGGCTGACACCGGGCGAGCTCGGGCTGGTGGCACGTCGGCTGGATCCGTACGCCGCCAAGGTCGAGTTGGACGATGGCTCGGCCCCGACGAACCCGCTCGAAGGCTGCTCGGCGGTCGTGAACTGCGTGGGCATCATCCGCGAAGCCAGCGGCGGGCAGACGTTCCGCAGGGCCCACATCGGCGTGACCGACGGCCTGATCCGGGCGGCCAAAGCGGCGGGCGTGGACCGGTACGTGCAGATCTCAGCGCTCGGGGTGCATCCCGACGGGCCGAGCGAGTACCAATCCTCTAAAGCCGCGGCCGAGAAGCTGCTCGCGTCCAGCGGGCTGACGTGGACCGTCTTCCGCCCGTCGCTGATCCATGGTGTGGACGCGAACTTCATCGACGACGCCAAGGCGTGGGCCCGCGGGCGGTCGGCGCCGTTCCTGTTTATGCCCTACTTCACGCGCGAGGCCGACCCGGCGCAGCGCGCGGGCCTGGCGCCCAACCCGCTGGCCAAGCAGGAATCGGCCGAGATCAGCCCGGTGCACGTGGCCGACGTCGCCGGCGCCGTGGTCGGGGCGCTCGGCGATCCGGAGACGACTGAGGGCGAGACCTACAACCTGACCGGCCCGGAGACGCTGACCTGGCCCGAGATGCTGGCGGAGATCCGCGATCACACGCCGCTGTCCCGCAAGCTCCCGATCGTGGGGCTGCCGGGCAAGCTGGGCGTGATCAAGGCCAAGGCGGCCAAGGCGGTGGGCCTGCGCGACGCGTTGCCGTTCGACGAGGGCATGGCGATGATGGCGTCGGCGGATTCCACGGCGTCGCTCGTGAAAGCGCGGGCGCACCTAGGCTTTGACCCGAGGCCGTTCCGCGAGAGTTTCGCTGAGTACGCGCCCCGGATCTGAAGCCGGCGCGACGCCCGAGGGCTTCTGCCCCGATCGCCCCGCCTACTTGCATTCTCTTTCCCAGCACTCTCTTTCAAGGAACGGGGCTCCATTGCCGCTGCGCTACCAGAAACGACTGATCGCCTTCCTTTCCACCGACGGCTACGAGCCGATGCGCGTCCACGAGGTCGCGGCCGAGCTGCGCTTCGAGGACCGAGCCGAGTTCGCCGGCGCCGTGGATGAGCTGGCCGAGAAGGGCCTGATCGATGTCGACGACAACGGACGACTGAGCCTGCCCTCGCTGGCACGGCTCGTTGGCGAGGAGGCGCCGGGCGTCTTCCGGGCCTCGGGCCGCGGGTTCGGGTTCGTCGAGCTTGAGAACGATTACCGCGAGGGCGACGTCTTCATCCCGCCGGACCGAACGCTCGACGCGATGTCGGGCGACAAGGTCATCATTACGATCGGGCGCGAGCACCGCCGAGGCGGCGGCGGCGGTCGCGGCTCCGGTCGCGGCAACGAAGAACGATTCCGAGGCGAAGTCGTCGAGATCGTCGAACGGGCCCGCTCGACGTTTACCGGCGAGTTGTTCAAACGCGGCTCACAGTGGCTCATCCAGCCCGACGGCCGCGCGATCGCCGAACCGGTTGTGATCCGCGACGCGGAGAGCAAGAACGCCAAGGAAGGCCTGAAAGTCGCGATCGAGCTGGTGGTGTACCCCGAGGGCAACGCGCTGGCCGAGGGCGTGATTACCAAGGTCTTGGGTGAGGCGGGCCGACCGGACGTCGAAACCGAAGCCGTCATCGCGGCCCACAACCTGCCGGGCGACTTCCCGCAGGCGTGCGTCGAAGAAGCCCGCTCGCTCACGAAGAAGTTTGACGAGGACATCGAACGCTTCGAAGAAAGCCCCGCCAACCTGCCCGATCGTCTGGATTACACGAACGAGCTGGTCCTGACCATCGACCCGCCGGACGCGAAGGACTACGACGACGCGATCAGCATCAAACGCGTCGATCGCGGGTGGGAGCTGGGCGTACACATCGCCGACGTGGCCGCGTTTATCGAGCCGGGCTCGGCGCTGGACGTCGAAGCGAAGGTGCGCGGCAACTCGACGTACCTCCCGCGGCTGGTCATCCCGATGCTGCCCGAGGTTTTGAGCAACGGCATCTGCTCCTTGCAAGAGCGCGTGCACCGCTTCGCCAAGAGCGCCTTTATGAGCTACGACGACGACGGGAACGTGCGCGCGCGGGGCGTGGCTTCCAGCGTCATCAAGTCGGCCAAGCGGCTGACCTACCTCGAAGCCCAGGCGCTGATGGACGGCGACGAGGAGGAAGCCAAGAAGCACGCCCGGACCGACCCGAACTACACGCCGGACATCATCGACGCGCTGCACCAGATGAACGCCTTGGCCCAGCGCATCGAGGCGAGGCGCAAACGCCAGGGCATGATCTCGCTCGACCTGCCCGACGTGGAGCTGATCTTCGACGAGGAAGGCAAGGTCGTCGACGCCGAGCGCGAGGACGACGCGTACACGCACAAGGTCATCGAGATGTTCATGGTCGAGGCGAACGAAACGCTGGCCAAACTGTTCGAGGATCTGGACGTGCCGCTGCTGAGGCGGACGCACCCCGACCCGACGCCGGGCGAGTCGGACGCGCTGCAAAAAGCAGCGACCGTCTCGGGGTTCAAGGTGCCCGCCAACCCGACGCGCGAGGAACTCCAGGGCTTGCTCGACGCGACCCGCGGGACGGATGCTGCGCGGGCCGTGCACATGGCCGTGCTGCGCACGCTGACCAAGGCCGAGTACTCGCCCGCGCTGATCGGTCACTTCGCGCTCGCGTCCGACGCGTACGCACACTTCACCAGCCCGATCCGCCGCTACCCCGACCTGACCGTCCACTGGGCGCTGGGCGAGTACCTCCGCCGGACCAAGAACGGCACCGAACGGCCGAAGACCGAAGAAGCCAAGAAGGCGCTCGCCCGCGAGCTGCGCGACAGCCCCCGGTGCCCGCCGCAGGCGGACCTGGTCGAAATCGGTCGGCACTGCACGCGCACGGAAGAGAACTCCGCCGGCGCGGAGCGTGAGCTGCGGCAGTTCCTGGTGCTACAACTGCTCGAGAACCACATTGGCGAGGAGTTCAAGGGGATCGTGACCGGCGTCACGCCGCGGGGCGTCTTCGTGCAAATCGAGCCGTACCTGGCCGACGGGATGATCAAGGCCTCGGACCTGCCGGGCGACGAAACCCGGAGCGCCCTGCCGCCCAAATGGGGCATGGACCGCAAGACGGGCGCGCTCGTCGATGCCCATTCGGGGCGTTCGTACAAGGTCGGCGACCTGCTGCGGGTGATCATCGCGGGCGTGGATTTGTCCCGTCGGGAGCTGGATCTGGCGATCTCGGACGCCGCGAGCCGGGCCGCGGGCAAGGCCAAGCCGACGGACGCGCTGAAGATTGGAGGAGGGCCCGGTTTCGGGGGCCTGGGCGACGCCCGCGGGGGCTCTGGCTTTAAAGAAATGAAGAAGCCCGGCGGCACCCGTCGAAGCCAGAAGAGCAAAAGCCGGGACCGCGGCAAGACCGACCACCGCAACGATCGGAAGAACAAGAAAAAGCGGTGACTCTTCTGAGACGATCGGTGTTACGCGTCGGGGGCCGGGCTTGATACGATCATCTCATGAACACCTCACACCGTCGTTCCGCCGTCACCGTGTTGTCGATCTCCGGGCTCGCTCTGGGGCTTTGCCTTGGGCTGACCGGATGCGCGTCCGATGCCTCGTCGTCCGACGCCGATGCCGGGATGGCGACCACCGAGCCCGCCAGCAACCCGTCGGACATGTCCGCCGACGGCACCGGCGGCGGAGGCATGGGCGCTTCGGAAGGCACAACATCGAGTGGCAACCCGTTCGTCATCTTGTCGGATGACCCCGAATCCCGAGTCAAGAGCCCCTGGGCGACCGGCGGCAGCGCGACCGGGGGCGGTGGCACGTCCGTCCAGCAGGGCGACACGGGCAGCGGCGTGACTTCCGGCGGCGCGTCGGGCCCCGGCGCCTCGGCGACGCCGACGCAGGACAACAACTGGATCGAACCGGCGACCACCGACACCACCATTACCGCGGCAGCGACGGCCGACAACGACTGGACCACCGAACCCGTGCAAGCGGCCGATGACGCCGCTAACGACTGGGTCGAAACCGCCACCGATGACGCGATGGCGGACGCGTGGACAACGGACACGGCCGACGAGGTGGCCGACGCGACGACCAACGACTGGGCCGAATCGGATCTTGCGAATGACCAGTTGGCCGACGCGGTCGACGACGCCGAGGCGTCGATGGACGGCTTGATGGAAGACGGGATGGAAGAAGCCGACGAGATGTTGGCGAACATCGATCCGTTCATCATGCCGGCCGACCCGCTGAACGACGAGAGCCGTGCGCTCGCCTATCAGGCCGCGGGCTACATGGTCGGCGCCTTCAGCAGCGCCGAGCAGGCGGACGAGAACGAGGCGTACTACAACGTGCTGCTGCGCGTGACGCCGATCTGGGCTTCGCGGACCGACGGCCCGTGGCTCTACGTCGAGCAGGCGCTCGCCTCGGCCGCCGATCGTCCGTACCGCCAGCGCGTCTACCGCATGACCGCGCTGCCCAGCGGCAAGGTCCGCTCGGAGGTCTTCACCTTCGCCAGCGACCCGGCCAGCGTGGCGGGCGCTTGGAAGAACCCGGTGCTGTTCGATTCGATGAGCCCGGCCGACCTCGGCTCGCGTGAGGGCTGCGCGGTCGAACTCGCGTATCTCGAAGAGGACGACCTTTTCACGGGCTCGACCGTCGGCACGGGCTGCGTCTCCACGCTCAACGGCGCCGCGTACGCGACCAGCGTCGTCACGCTACGCGACGGCGAGTTGACCAGTTGGGACCGCGGGTTCGATGCGCAGGGCGATCAGGTCTGGGGCGCCGAGGACGGCGCGTACGTGTTCATTCGCGAAAACTGACCCGCCGGCAACCTACGGGGCCGCGCTCCACGGCTTCCACGGAAAGCCTTCGGGTATCAGCGCCGGGCGGCCTTGCAGCCAGCCCACGAGCCACTCGAACGCGTCGACCAGGCGCGGGCCGGGGCGGTTGAACATCTGGTTCCCGTCCACCAACGCCACGCGGCCCGAGCGGACCGCGGGCAGTTCGTGCCACCACGCCCGGGTTTCGAGATCGCGGCGGACGGCGTCTTCGGTCTGCGCGAGCGTGAGCCCGCAAGGGCAGACGACGATCGCGTCGGGCTGCGTGGCAATAAGCAACTCGTGCGGCACTCGGACGCTCTTGCCCGCGCGGCGTTCGCCCTGCTGCATGCCGCTGGCAGCGCCGGCGTTCTCGCCCGGAACGGTCGGGTTGAGCGGATGCTGCGCGCCGGCCCGCTCGATGAGTTGCGGCGTCCAGTGTCCGCCGCAGAACAGCGGATCGGTCCATTCGAGAAACGCGAGCGACGGGCCTTCTACATACGCGTTGACGTATTCCTGCGCGCGCGTGAGGCGATGGCGCAGCCGCACCAGCGCCGCGGAGGCCTCGGCCTGCCCATCGACGGCTTCGCCGACGCGGAGAATGTCGTCGAGCACCTCTTCCATCGACTCGGCGTTCAGACTCACCACGCGAGGGCGTGAGGGCATCGCCGCGGCGGCCGCGCGGACCGTTTCGAGATCGATCGAACACACGTCGCACAGGTCCTGCGTCAGGATCACATCCGGCTCGAGCGCGGCCAGGGCGTCGGTGTCGAGGCGGTACAGCGATGCGCCAGCTGCAAGGCTTGCGCTGACTTCGGCGTCGATCGCGGCCGCGTCCGATCCCGCGGACGGGTTGTACGACGTGCGTTGGGCGGTGAGCTGCGGCAGCGCGGCCAGTTCCGCGGGGTCCAACCCCGGACATTGATCGCACTCGTGGCTCCGGCCGACCAGCCGATCGCCGGCGCCGACGAGGCCGACGAGCTCCGTGGCCGAGGGCAGCAGGCTGACGATCCGCATGGGTGGCGCCTTTCCGGGGTTGGTGGGCGAGCGTCGGTTCGTCACGCTTCGGCGCCGACAGGCCGGGCGTGACGCTGGGGTTGCCAGATCGGGCCGGTTCTGCGGCCGAACCGGCGTATACAGGACTTGGGCGTCCACGGCGTTCGGGGATTCAACTCCCGACTCCGAATGCACGCGGCCCGCCCGGATGGTCGATGGAATACCCTACGCGCGGGAAGCCCCACCATGTGGGAATGCCCGCGACACGGAGGCGCGAACGTGCAAGTCAGATGCAAGCGAGCAACGGAGTCGGATCGGCAGAACGCCGCAGAATCTGCGGCGGCGGTCGCGACGACGAGGCCGAGCCTGAGCCGGGCCCTCCGACGCGCCGCGGGATGGCCGATCGCCTGCCTGCCGGCGGCGCTGGCGTGCGCGGCTTTGATCCCGCTCGGCCCGGCGCCCGCCTCGGCCGCGGCGTGGCTGCAACCGGCGGACGGGGAAGACCAAGCCGACGACGACGGCAGCCTGCGCGACATGACGGGCGCCGAGCGTCGCCAGCGGCTGCTCGATCAGCGCGCCCAGGCCGAGGCCGCCTCCCGTGATCGCCGCGCTGAGATGATGCGGCGCCAAGCCGGCGGGGACGACCCGACACTCATGGATGGCGCCGACGCCGACACGGAGCCGCAGCGGATCATCTCGTTCGAGGCGTTCGCCGAGGGCCTCGAACTGCGGGCGCTGGTGGACTACGTCGCCGAGACGCTCGAGCTGAACATGATCATCCGGGGCGAGCTCGACGGCTCGGTCGTCTTCAACGCGCGGCAAGACGTGCCGGTTGATCAGCTCTTCCGATTTATGGAGTCGCTGCTCGACCAGTTCGGCTTCGCGGTCACGCTCGACGACGACACGGGTTTCTACACCATCGCGCCGCTGGACGACCTGACGCGCGCATTCGACGGCGAACTCGGCACGACGCGCATCATCGCGACACCGGCGGTGCGCCCGTCCTCGCTTCAGACGGCGCTCGGCTCGCTCTTCGGCGGCGCCACGCAGGCCCAGCAAGGCCGGGGCGCCGCGGCGACCGCGTCGAGCGGCGGCGTCACGCTCAGCTACGTCGATGACCTCGGCATCATCATCGCCAGCGGCCCGCCCCGCCGGCTGCGGCAGGTGGAACTCTTTGTCGAACGCCTGCTCACCGAGTACGACCGCCAGGAGTTCTTCACCATCCAGCTCTCCCACGTCGCGGCGCCCGCGGCACGGCAACGCCTCGTCGAGCTGGTCAGCCGATCGGCCGGCGGCGGGAACACGCGCAACCCGAGGGCGAATCAAGCCAATGAGAACGTCGCCATCGCGGGATTCGGCTCTTCGATCGACAACCTCGCCGAACGGCTGACGGCCGACCCGTCGTCGAACGCGCTCATCTTCCGGGGCCTGTCGGAAGAAGCCGATCAGGTGCGGCGTCTGATCGAGGGCATCGACCGCCCGACGCTGCTGGTGCCGCGCAAGTACTTCGCCGGCTCGGCCGCGCGGCAGATCGCCGACATCGCCAGCCAGCGCGGCCTGGGCGAGGTCATCAGCCTCGACTCCGGCGGCGGGATCGTGCGGCAACCAGAGCGACTTCCAGCGCGCCCAGCAGCTCCAACGCGGCCTGCTCGGTGGCGCGAACGAGACCGTCACCGGCGGCTCGGCGATGGTGGTCGACGTCGAAAACGGCTCGATCATCTACTACGGCACCGAGGCGCAGCAAACCCAACTCGCGGCGCTCATCGACCAGCTCGACACCGACGCCGAGGTCGTGGTCATCCGCGAGTACAAGCTCCAGCACGCCGACGCCGAAGAGGTCGCCGACCTGCTCAACTCGTTGATCAACAACGAACGTCAGCAGGCCGACGCGCCGCTCTTGGGCGGGACCGGCTCGACACGCAACAACCGCAACCTGCCGGCGGAGCGCATCGTCGATCGCTCGGCCGAACGTGAACAGCAACTCGCCGATGCCAGCGAAGCCGGCGGCGTGAGCCTGACGGCGAGCGAAGACCTCTTTGTTATCGCCGACGTACCGAACAACCAGTTGCTGGTCAAAGCACCGATGCGGCAGCAAGAGGAGTTCGCCCAGCTCATCGCCAAGCTCGATCTGCGTCGGGCACAGGTGTACGTCGAGGCGACCGTCATTACGGTGACCAACACCGAGAGTTCGCGCCTGGCCGTCGAGGGCGCGATCATCAATCAGAGCGGCGACCCGGTCTTTCAAACGCTCTTCGGCCTAACGAGCGCGGACAACGACGGCATTCTCTTCCCGCGCACGGTCAGCCCGAGCCTGCCCGGCTTGACCACGGCGGTGATCAACTCCGACTTTGTGCCCTTCGTGCTCACGGCGATTCAGAACAACACCGACGCGCGGATCGTCGCGACGCCGCAGCTCCTCGTGAACGACAACGAGAACGCCACTGTGAGCAGCACGCGAAGCGAACCGACTACCACGACGCAGGTCGGCGAGACGAGCGACATCACAAGCTTCGGCGGGTTCGAGGACGCGACAACCAGCCTCGATATCACGCCTTCGATCAGCGAGGGTGGCCAGCTTGTGCTCGACTACAGGGTCACGCTGGAGAACTTTGTGGGAACCGGGAGCGACGGGCAGCCGCCACCAAGGAACAGCCAGGAGTTGGAAGGTTCGGTCACGCTGCCCGACAACGCGACGGTCGTCGTCGGCGGCATCACCACCGACAATGTCAACGACACGGTGGAGAAGATCCCGATCCTGGGCGATATCCCGCTGATCGGCGCCCTATTCCAAGACCAGTCGAAGACGCGCAGCGAATCGTTGCTGTATGTCTTCATCACGCCGCGGATCATGCGTGACCCGGGCTTTGCCGATTTGCGCCTGCTCACCGAGGGCCCGCAGTCGGAGGTGGATCTGGAGTTCGATTTCCCGGACCTCAGCCCCAACCGCGTGCCGATCGTGGATGTGGACGGCTCGACCGGTAGGACCACAACAGCGCCGAACCCGCTCGATGATCTGCCGCCCATGAACCCGGTCTCGATGGACCCCGTATTCACAGACCCGCTGAACAACGTGCCGACGGCGCCGCTCGACCTGCCGCCCACGACACCAGCCGCGCCCGCGGAGAACCCGTGGATCGAGTTGAACCCGCCGCCGCGGCCCGCTTCGCAGGGCAACGTGCCGCCGCCGTTTGAGCCGTCGGCTGAGCCGGGCGCTTCGTCATCGTCCGTTCCCACGCGCACGCCGCCGGCGGTCTGGCCGACCGGCGTGGAGCGCGAGGTGGCGCCCACCCGCGGGCCGAGCGAGTAACGCCCAGCATGGCCAGCGATCGCTCACTCATCCGTTTCCGCAAGCCGCCCGAGGCGGTCGAGCCCGACCCCGACGCCGTGGCGCTCGCGGCCAAGCGCCTCACGCACGTTTCGTCGCAGTGGGGTCAATCGCTCAAGCTCACGCCCGATCAGCTCGCCGCCTTCCCGCGGGCGCCGGGGTCCGACGATGAGCCGTGGGACACGCTGCTGGCGATGCTGGCCACGGACGAGCGCACGGCGCTCAAGGCCTTCAGCGAACGCACGGGGCTTGCGTTCATCGAGGAACCCAAGCTCGAAGACTCGGCCTCGCGGTTCTATGAGTTGGTCCCGCCCGATGTCGCCCGGCAGCACCACGTGGCCGCGACGCACGCCGAGGGCCCGCCCGAAGCGCGCACGTACACGCTCGCGACCGCCCAGCCGCTCCAGCCGGCCGTCTTCACACTCATCGAAGAACGCCTCGACGCGCCGGTGAAGCTCACCCTCTCGCCGCGCGCGGCCGTCGCCAACCTCATCAACCGCGGGTACGAGCAACGCGGCGACCTCGTCACCGAAATCATCGAGGAACTCCCGCTCGATGAGTCCGCGATCCAGTCCGCGGCGGGCCTCGCCAGCTCGTCGAACGACCTGCTCGCGCTCGCGCGGCAGACGCCGGTCATCCGCCTCGTGAACATGATCCTGTTCGAGGCTCTGCGCCGCCGCGCGTCGGACATCCACGTCCACCCCGACGAATCACGCCTCGCCATCCGCTTCCGCATCGATGGCATGCTGGTGGACGCGTTCACGCCGCCGCTCTCGCTGGCGCCCGCGATCTCCAGCCGACTCAAGGTGATGACCGAGCTCGACATCGCCAACCGCCAGAGTCCGCAGGACGGGCAGACCACGGTCCGCCTCGGCCAGAAACGCGTGGACATCCGCCTCTCGGTCATCCCCACCGTGCACGGCGAACGCATCGTGCTGCGCCTGCTGGACCAAGAACAAACCCAGCTCAGCCTCGACGCCGTGGGCATGACGCCGCACATGCAGTCGCGCCTCATGGACATCGTCGATCGGCCCAACGGCATGGTGCTGGTCACCGGCCCGACGGGCAGCGGCAAGACGACAACGCTCTACGCCGCCCTCGGGCGGATCGACCGCAACAGCCGCAACGTGATGACGATCGAGGACCCGGTTGAGTACCGCCTCGAGGGCATCAGCCAGATGCAGGTGAACCCCAAGCGCGGCGTCACCTTCGCCACCGGCCTCCGCGCACTGCTGCGTCAAGACCCCGACGTCATCCTCGTCGGCGAGATCCGCGATCAGGAAACCGCGCAGCTCGCGATCCAGGCCTCGCTCACGGGTCACTTCGTCCTCGCGACCCTGCACACCAACGACGCGCCGAGCGCGATCCCGCGTCTGATCGACGTCGGCCTGGAACCCTACCTGATCACGTCATCGCTGCTGGCGGTGATGGCCCAGCGCCTGCTCCGGCGGTTGTGCCCCGAGTGCGAAGGCCGCGGCACCATCCGAGGCGATCGCTGCGAAACCTGCTTCGGCTCGGGCTACAAAGGCCGACTGGCGGTGTACGAGATCATGGAGATGAACGACCGCCTGCGCACGCTCACCGCCGACCGCGCCGACGGCGTGACGCTCTACGAAGCGGCCGTGGACTCGGGCTTCCAGCCGATGCGCGAGGATGCGCAGGAGAAGCTCAAGATGGGTCTGACGGACGAGGCTGAGATTTATCGGGTGCTGCATTAGTTACGTCAAGTGAGTAAGTTTCCGTCTTTTTTATCTTCTGCCACTTCGCTGTGATCTCCTCATCCGAGGCCTCAAAACCACACTCTGGGCAAATCGTGGACCCACCTCGGTCTCGCAGGTCATAATAGCAGTTCGGGCACAGCAGCACTTTGCCACGCACAAGTTTAAACAGCATGCCTACTCTATAGTTTTGAACACAAGCAAGTGCGAGCATTCCCACGCATAATGCAAATAGTCCTACGAACTCTGCGAACTCGGCCCAACCTAGTCCGCTCAAACGAACGACAATCACGAACGCCGCGGTTGAAGCGATGGGAAAGACAACTAGCAGCAACAACACTGTTCCGCACCCAACACCCTGAATAGCTATGCGCGTCATGTATCGCACAGATTGAACCTACCATCACTGCTACTCATATGCAACAAGTCAGTCGCCGTGGTCTGACGAGCGAAGCGAGGAAGGCCACGCCCGGGCATCTAACGCGTGGTCTTCGCTTCGCTCAGACCACGGCACCCAATATCCTGCATCCGTGACGCCTCAACCCACCACCCTCCCCGGCCGCCGCCTCCGCATGGAGCCCCTCACCCACGCGCACGCCGAGGGCCTCGCCCGGGAGATGGACGTTGCCTGCTTCGCCTTCATGCGTGAGCAGCCGATCGAATCACACAGCGTCGCGGCGGCCGAGGCCTACATCGACAGCTTGCACCACGTCCCGAACGCCGTCCCCTTTGCGGCCGTCGAGATCGAACCCGATGACCACCTGATCGACGGCGCCCCCGCGCCGCTGCCCGTGGCCGTCAGCCTCTTCGCCGACATCCGCCCCGAGCACCGTGGCCTCGAGATCGGCTACACGTGGATCGCGCCCTCCCGCCGCGGCGGGTTCGTGAACCCCGAAATGAAACTGCTGCTCCTGCGGCACGCCTTCGACACGCTCGGCATGATCCGCGTGATGCTCAAGACCGACGTGCGCAACGCGCGCAGCCAGGCCGCGATTGCCAAACTCGGCGCCAAGCGCGAGGGCGTGCTCCGCAAGCACCAGCTCATGCCCGACGGGCACATCCGTGACACCGTTGTCTTCAGCATCACCGACGACGAATGGCCGAACGTCAAGGCCGGCCTGATCGAGCGGCTCGGCTACGAGCCCTAATCGCTCTGCTTGCGGGCCTCTTCGTCTCGCCGCGCACGCACGACATCGCGGTCGTACTTCCGCTTCACACGCCGCCAATGCCGCCACGCCTGCACGGCCCGCTCGTCCGTCACGCGCAGCCCGCATTCGCTGCACTGCTCCGGATCACCACGGTCGCGCAGGTCGTACCCGCAGTTCGGGCAGAGCAAGCCGTCGGTCTCGCGCACGCGCTTGCTGAGTCGCGATACCGCGCGGAACCACCAGATCATCGCGCCCACCTGCAACTGCCCCGCGATCGCCCACAGCCATGTCATGCGGATCCACGGCATGTTGAGCAGCCAGATCGCCAACGCCCCGCCGCCCCAGATAACAATCGGCCCGCCGGCCATCAGCAGCACGAACACAACCGTCTGCCTGCGGAAGACGGTGATTGGGATCGCCCCGTCGGAAGGAGCACGGCCAGGTTGCGCTTCGCTCAAGACCTTCACTTTGTGCTTGAGCGAACCATTCCGAGCGCTCCAAACGCGCCACGCGTGCTTAGCCTCCGGCGTCGTCACGCGCAGGCCGCACTCGGTGCAACGTTCCGTGTCGGCACGGTCGCGCAGGTCGTACGCGCACCGGGGGCAGAGGGCGCCATCGGACCGGCGCAGCCGGCGGCGGAGACCCGAGACGGTAAGTCGCCACCAAGTCCACATCCCGCCGGCAACGAACAGCATCATCAACGTGAGCAAACCCAAACCGACAAGACTCAGCCCGGCCGCAGACACCGCAACCAGCCCGCCTTGCAGCACTGCGATCGGGAAGCCGAGTCCAACAATGTAGAACAGATACCGCTCGCGCTGAAGCGCGGTGACGCGTATGGCCATGTCCCCTTCGTTAGAGTTAGCCATCACAACGGGGGCTCCTCTTGCAAAGGCCCCAACTTTGCTTTTGGAAACGCTTCTCGCCAGCAAGCGAAACGGCTCGCGGGCGAAGATACGAAGCCGCAGCCGCAGCACGGCGCTTCGCTTTGGCTCTCGACGGAACCGAGACACGCGGGGCATACACGTGTGGCTCGTGCGATGACGGCGCGACGCGCGTACACACGCCGCATGCCGGGGCGTGCGACGTGCAACAGCCCGATACCCGCGACGCCGTACAGCAGCGGTATCAGCCCCGGGAAACCAAACGGCCTGGGCGCTGTCGCCGAAGGGCCGACCCACACCGCAAGCGCGGCCACAAGTGCAATCAGGAATGCCGCGATCCGGAGGACCGGCTGTCGGTCGATCAAAAATGGCGGACCGGCTCTGGATGTCGCCAGAGCGCGCGACCAGCGACCGGGCGCCGCTTCGGTCGAGCCCGCCAGCCACGGCAAGGGGTGTCCAATAAACGACGCCTGCCAGACGTGGTAGCGAGTACGCGGATCCGAAACCACGCCGCACTCCGGACATGCCGAGGCCGATTCAACGCCGACCATGTCGTAGCAGCAGACAGGACAGTAGTCGCGTACACGCTCGCCGAACGAGCGCACCAACGCGATGCGTGATCGCCGGAGTATCACGAACGCCGAGACATAGGACAGCATGCACAATACGCCGATGGGCAGAGACGCCGTGGCGCCAAGCCCGGGCGTCAGGAACATGACACCGAACCAAGCCACCGCGCTGACGACGCCGATCCAGGACAGCAACGGAACGGCAATGGGTGTACTCAGCGTCGCTAGGTACGGCGCCACTCGCTCCGAACCCGTAAGTTGGGATACGGCTACCACCGAAGCGTCTGGAACACCCGTCGCGTCATGTGCTTCGAAGTCCGACGATCCCACCGGCTCACCGCCTCACGCGATAGTCGTCTCCGGCGGTTCCAACGGCAAGGACCGGGCCAACTCGCTCCACGCGTCGTAGTGCGCCCGCACCTGGTCCAGCGAGTCGCCCGCGAACTTCTCCAGGAACGCACGCGCGACCTCGAAGCCCACGACGTGTTCCATCACCACGCTCGCCGCCGAGACGGCCGACACGTCGCTCCGTTCGTACTGGCTTTGCTCGGCTTCCTTGGTGTTCAGGTTCACCGAGGGCAGGCCCTTGAGCAGGGTCGAGATCGGCTTCATTGTGCCACGGACGACCAGCGGCGAGCCGTTGGTCATGCCGCCCTCCAAGCCGCCGGCGTTGTTGCGCGTGCGCACAAAGCCCAGGTTCGCCCGCTCGGCCTGCTGCGCGTCGTACCCGATCGGGTCGTGGACGTCGCTGCCGCGCATCGTGCCGCAGCGCACACCAAGACCGATCTCCACAGCCTTGAACGCCTGGATACCCACGACCGCGTACGCGATCCGCGCATCCAGCTTGGTGTGCCAGTCCATGCAGCTACCGATGCCGATGGGCAAGCCGAAGAAGTGCGCCTCGACCCAGCCGCCCACGGTGTCCTTGTCGATCTTCGCCTGCCGGATCGCCTCGCGCTGCCGATCGGTCACCGCTTCGTCGGGGCAATACGTGTCGCTCGCGTCGCGGGCGTCGCGCATCGCCAGCCAGTTGTCGGGCGTGATCTCGGCGTCGGTCTCGGCGCCCTCGATGCGGCGGACGAAGCCGAGCCCGTCGATACCAAACTCGCGCAGCAGACACCGCGCAATCGCGCCCGCGGCTACCTTGGCCACGGTCTCGCGGGCGCTCGCGCGTTCCAGCGTCTCGCGGCAGTCGGTCGTCAGCCACTTCACGCTGCCGGCCAGATCGGCGTGACCGGGCCGCGGGCGGTAGACCGGCGGCGTGCGCTCCAGGTCATCCAGCCGCGAGTCCTTGTTCTTGACGAACGTCGTCAGCGGCGAGCCGGTCGTCTTGCCGCGGCGCACACCCGTCAGAAACTCGACGGTGTCGGTCTCGATCTTCTGCCGACCGCCCCGGCCGTAGCCGCCCTGACGCCGGAGCAACTCGCCGTTGATGTACTCGACATCGAGCGGCAGCCCCGCGGGCAGCCCGGTGATGATCGTGACGAGCCCGGGCCCGTGGCTCTCTCCGGCGGTCTGGTATTCAAGCATTGGCATGCCGTCAGCGTACGCCGATCGCGCGCGGCCCGGGCGTCGGGCTTCGACCTAAGGCCCCAGATCCAGCACCGACAGCAGATCCGCGTGATCATCGGTCCAGAGCCGCGACGGGTCGTGGGCCGGGTCCAGGCGGATCCACGTCGCGACGCCCAGGAAACCGAGGTCCTCCCGCGTGCGGGCCACCGCGATCCACCGCGAAGGCCGGGCGCCCTCGGCCTCGATCTTCGACCCCACGCCCGCGTGCCAACGCGACGCCGCGGCCCAGTCCATGGCGACAGCGGCGCCGAAGACGACGGGTTCGAGATTGAGGTATCGGTTCGAGATGTGCACCAGCACCACGCCGCCCGGCGCCAGGGCCCTGGCGTACATCTCGAACGCCTCAGCCGTGAGCAGGTGCGGCGGGATCGCGTCGGACGTGAACGCGTCCAGCACGATTACGTCGTAGCCGGGCTCGGGAATCTCATCGGCGTTGAGCGCGCGAGCCAGACCGAGCCGCCCGTCGCCGATACGAGTCTGGCCCGTCACGCCCCGCGCGCGGGCGCTGCTCAGGAAGCTGAACCACCGCGGGTCTTCGGCAATGCGGACGACGAGCGGGTCGATCTCGTAGATGTCGACGCGATCGCCCGCCTCGGCATACGCCGCCAGCGAGCCGGCCCCGAGGCCCACCAACGCCACGGAAGCGCCGTCGTCGTTCCGCCACCGTTCCAGATCGCCGAGCACATCGCCCGCGGGCCCGCGCGGGTGGTAGTACGACGTGGGTCGGCCCGAGAGATCATCGCGCGTAATCTCGGCGCCGTGCTCGGTTGCGCCGTGGATGAGCGACGTGCGATCGCCGCTCGCCGAGCGCACGACTTCGGTCACACCGAAGAACGTCCGCTCGCGCAGCTCGACGCGTTCGCCCGCGCCGGGCGTCGCCGAGAAGACGACCGCGAGCGCTAGGCCAACGAACGCGCCGCCCATCAGCCGCCCGTCGCGGCGCAGTGCATAGAGCGCCAGCGCCGGCAAGCCGACACCCAATACGTCCGCCAGCAGACCCGTTGTCTGCGTGCGCACCAGCCCGGCCCAGACCGCAAAGACCCCCGCGACCAGCATCACGGCGCCCACGCGCGGGCCCAGCGGGCGCGTGTCCTCGGTCGGCGAGCGCCTGCCGAGGGCCGCGCAAGCAAGGGCCACGGCGATCGGATACTCGGCGATCCAGTTGAACAACTCGGGCGCGGCGATCGCGTTAAAGACGCCGCCCAGCGCGCCGCCCGTGGCGATGCAGAGGTAGTACACCGTCAGCCGCGAAGCGTCCGGCCGAGCCGACGACAGCCTCGCATGGCAGAGATATGCGCCCGTCACCAGCACCAAGAGGCACACGGCGTACACCGCCCACGCGGGATCGCGCGCCTCGGTCAGCATCACGACCGACAACGCCGTGACCGACAACGCGACCAGCCACGGCGCCCGCTTCGGCGTCCACCCCGCACGCAGGCCCGGACGGAACGCGGCGACAAACGTCAACAGATAGACCGACAGCGGCACAACCCAGAGCAACGGCACGCTCGCGATGTCCGTCGTCATCTGCAGCGTTGTGCCGAGCAGCAGGCTCGAGCCCGCGAACGACCACAGCAGCCACACGCCGGCGCCGGCACGCTTCGCATCGGGTGCTTCCGATGGTTGTTCCGCCGGTGCTTGGTCGGGCGGTGGGCGCTCGCGTGTGGCGGCTTGCGCACGCAGCGAACCAAGGCCACAGACAACCGTCAGCGGAATGAACGCGAGATACCCGACCGCCCAGGCAACGCCCTGTGCGCGCAGGCCGAGCATGGGCTCGACCACAAACGGGTACGCCAGCAGGCCGACCAGGCTCCCCGCGTTGCTCGCCGCGAAGAGCGCGTAGGGCTCGCGGTCCCGGGTCGGCGATGAGCGCGCGTACCAGGACTGCAGCATCGGCCCGGCCGCGGCGAGCGCGACGAACGCCGGCCCGATCATCCACGCGAGCGCGCCGCCGACCCACAACGACTCGAACCCCGCCGCCGGCGCCGGCCAGCGGACCACCCCGATCGGCAGAACCACCGCCCCCACCAGCAACGCCGCGACGTAGACCACGACCCCCGCGCCTTGGCGCTTGCGTGCCAATGCGTGGGCCAACGCGTAGCCCGCGAGCAACGCCGATTGAAAGAAGAGCATCGACGCGATCCAGACCGCCGGGCTCCCGCCGAGCACGGGCAGCAACAGCCGCGCGGCCATGGGTTGCACCACGAACAGCATCGCGGCGCCCCAGAACACAGCGATGGCAAACAAGGCCGTCATGGGCGGACGATAGCCGGGTTCACAACGCCGACGCTTCAGCGCCGCACTCGGGGCAGATCGGCAAGCCGTCGAGCTCATACCCGCAGCGAACGCACGCGCCGAACGGCACGGGCCGCGCCGACCCGCGCCACGCGATCACGGCCGCGAGCACGTTGGAACTCGCCCAGAACCAGTATGCAGCGCCCCAATCGGCCAACTCGAACATCATCCCGGCCAACGAGATCGCGGCGGTCAACGTGGCAACCACGGCGAGCGCTCGCCCGGTTTTCCGGCGCATCGGACCGACTGCATAACGACGGAGCAAAGCCGCAAGCCAGGCCGCGTTGCCGAGCCAGGCGAGCGACACCCACACGTCGCTGAACCAGTCCGCATCCCGCGGGCCCTGCCACGCTTCGTGCGAAACGAGCCAAAGTGTCGCGCGGAACGAGATCGCCGCGGCCTCCCAGCCGAGGATCTCCGACGTCCAACCGCCGAACACTCCGAGAAAGAACGACGAAGCGAACACCGCGAGCCCCACGACCACGGCCGATCGTTCGAAGAACTGTGCCCGCTCGGCTCTCGTTGTCTCGGCTATTGCATCGCGCGCCCGGCCCATCGAGGCAGAATACCGCCGCGAGGGCCCTAAACTCGCCGCGTGAACGCACCTGCACCGCCCAAAGCCATCCTCTGCGACGTTGACGGCTGCCTGATGCCCGAAGGCCAGACGCCCGCCGACCTCGACACGCTCGCCGAGATCGCGCGATGGATCCGCAAGGCGCGCGACCGCGGCGGCCCGCTGGTCGCCGTCTGCACCGGTCGGCCGCAGGCCTACGCCGAGGCCGTCTGCCGATCGCTCGACCTGCGCGACCTGCCCTCGATCTGCGAGCACGGCGTGTGGCTGTACTACTTTGCCCGACACGCCTGGGAACGCGATCCGGAGATCACCGACGCCCACCTGCGCGCCGTCCGCGACGCCGAGGACTGGGTCGAGACCGAACTCACCGCCGAGGGCTGCACGCTGCAACTCGGCAAATCGGCCGGGCTGACGATCTTCCACGATTCGGTCGAGCACCTGCGCGACAGCGTGCTGCCGAGGCTCGAACAAGAAGCCTCACGACGCGGCTGGCCGTTGCGGCTGTCGATGACGTGGACGTGCATCAACGCCGACCTGACGCATGTCTCTAAAGCCTCCGGCATTCGGCGGTTCATGGCCAAGTCCGGCCTGAAGCGCGGCGAGCTCGCGGGCATCGGTGACACTTCGAGCGACCTGGCGATCCACGAGGAGGTCGCCTTCTTCGCGTGCCCGGCGAACGCGGCCGACGAACTCAAGCCGCACGCGGACTTCATCGCCCAAGCCCCCGAAGCCGAGGGCGTGCTGGAGATACTGCGTCGATTCGGGGCGTAAGACCCCGTACTCTGACCGCGTGGAACCCGACGACCATGTCTGCCTGTGCTTCCGTGTCTCGCTGCGCAAGATCCGCTCGTACCTTCGGCGTGAAGACCCCCCGGTCGCAAGCCTGATCAGCGAGTGCCTTGGCGCGGGCACCGGGTGCCAGTGGTGCGTGCCCTTTCTCAAGCATCTGCACGCCGAGCACCAAGCCGGGCGCACGCCCGATCTGAATGTCAGCCCCCAGCGCTACGCCGAGGACCGGGTGACCTACCGAGCGACCGGTGATCGGCCCTGCAGCGATGCACAAGACAGCGACGCCTAGGTGGTCAGCGCGTCCCGCCGTCAGCTCAATCGCGACCGGTCCTTGTCGGTCAGTTCTTCGATCGTTTCGTTGCTCGCTTCGACGTGATCCGCCTCGGTCGAGACGCCCGTGGGCAGCATGATCTGAATCGTTGCCGGGTCGATGAGTTCCAACTCGCCGCACAGTTCATGCCGGCTGCGCCGGTGCGCGAGCGCCCAATCGAGATGGAACGTGCCCACGGCCTCGCCGCCGTGCCGACGCACGCGGACGCCCTGACCCAGCGGCCAGCGCACGTTGGCCGCCACTTCTACCTTGATCGGTTCGCCCTGGCGCTCTTCCACCACACCGATCGCCTGGTGAATGACGCCGTAGGCGCCCGCGGCAGCGCGGAACGTCAGGTGCACCTCGAGCCCGCCCTCGTGACTCGAGAACGCGCCGCCTTCGGGCCGAAGGTGCACCACCGCCTCGCACACACCGGCGAATCGGTTCTGGTAATGCAGCGCAACCTCGGCCTGACCCGGTCGCCCGTCGCCGCGCTGCCGCACGCGGATGAGGGGCCAGAAACACAGCCCCTCGTGCTCGTAATAGCGCCCACCGGTCAGCGCCGCCAGCCGGTCCTCGAACCGGTCGCGGACCTTGAGGTAATAGACCCACGCGGCGAACGCGACGAGTGTGACACCGATCGAGGCAAACTTGTGCGGCATCTCCCCGCCGGGCAGCGTCCAGCCGACCGCGGGCGCCACCAGCCACGCCGCGAAGATCCACAGCAGACCCACGCCCACCGTCACACTGATCAGCGTGTCCCGCTTCTCATGCAATCGCGGTCCCTCCGGCCGAAACGCCGGGGTGCAACACCCCGATCGCTCGGCTCCACGGCCCACTCCGCAGATGCTACCGCGCCGAACGCCCCAAGAGGCGCCGGGTTCGACCGAGCCGCGCATCCCACAAGAAAAGCCCCGGTCCGAGGGGACCGGGGCTTGATCGCACAAAGCACAACGTCGTCAGCGTGTTTCGGTTAGGAATCGAGTTCGCGGAGCGAAAGCCCGTAGTCCACCAGCCGCTGCTTCACCTCGACCAGCGACGTCGCGCCGAAGTTCTTGACGCCCATCAGCTCGGCCTCGGTGTGGCTCACCAGGTCGCCGATGGTGTGGATGCCCAGGAGTTGCAGCGCCTTACGCGCACGGACCGAAAGCTGCATATCGCTGACGCTCTTGTTGAGCATCGCCTCCTTGCCCGAGCCCTTGAGCGACTCGAGCACCTGACGCCGGGCCGCGCGGTGCGCGTCCTCCATGCCCTGACCCAGCCGCAGGTTCCGCTGGCTGAGCATCTTCTTGATCTCAAGCAGCGACGACTCGCCGAAGTTCTTGTAACTCATCAGCTCGGCCTCGGTGATCTTCAGCAGATCGCCCAGCGTGCGGATGTTCATCTTCTTCAGGCACGTACGAGCACGCACAGACAGCTCGAAGTCCGTCACCGGCGTGTCGAGCAACGCGCGGCGCTTCATCGCGTCGCGGTCGGGCTCATCCTCCACAATCATGTCGCGGCTTGCGGAGACGTCCTTCATATACAGACGCGCCCGCTCGTGGTTCGGGTTCGTCTCCAGCACCTGACGCAGGCAACGCTCGGCCTTGCCGAACTCGCCCTTGTCCTCGTAGATCACCGCGAGGTTGATCAGCGCGTTGATCGGCGCGGGAGGCGTGTCGCAGATCTCTTCGTACAGACCCTGCGCCTCGTCCTCTTCGCCGGAGAGGTCGAGCTCATACGCGAGGCGGAACGCCAACGCCCCGTCGGACGGGTTCGCCGCCACCGCGCGACGCAGTTCGGCGATCGCCATCTCACGATCGCCCTCGGCCAGCGCCGTGCCCGCCGCCTCGGCGTGCTTGGCCGCGGCTTCGGAATCCCGCGCCGCCGTGCTCGCGCCAATCACCAGTTCCATCGGGTCGTTCGACATCCACGTCCTCGCGTTCTGTTGTGCGTCCTGCCCGCAGGCCACCCGGCCCGGATGGGAACCACACCTTCTGTTCCGAGACGAACGCTAGCCAGCGATCTACCGGGGTCAATCGTCTTTCCTGCCACAACCCAAACAGATGAACCTAACATAGATCAATCACGCGAAAGTTTTTTTACGCGTCCGACTTGGGGTCGGCGGGCTGCTGCGGACGACCGGCCGCCGAGCCCGTCGCCGCGTACTCCGGCAGCGCGCCCGCCGCTTCCGCGGCGCCCATGCCCTCGGCCATCGCGGCCTCGTCATCCAGCAGCTTGATCGACCGCCATCGGCCGCCCTGCCAACGCCAAACCATCAGCGAGCCCAGCGCGATGATGTACGCCGCTCCGCCGATCCAGGGCCCGATGCTGCCCAAACCCGGCGCAAACTCGATCAGCAGGTGCCCGCCCAGCACGATGAACAGCCAACTCGTCACCAGCGTCGCCACGCCCGGCCAGACCGTGTCGCCCGCACCCCGCAACGCGCCCTGCATGATGATCGCCATCGCGTCAAACACCTGGAACACCGCGGCCGCGATCATCACTTTCGCGCCGATCGAGATCAGCTCGCTCGCTTCCTCCGGCGTGCGCTCGCCCGCGAACACCCCGATCATCGACTCACGGAAAATCACGAACGCGACCGCGCACGTCCCCATGTACGCCACCGAGATCTTCATCGCCAGCCACGCCCGATGCGACGCGGCCTCCTGATCCCCCGCGCCGAGGTACCGCCCCACCACCGCCGTCACCGCGGCCTGCATGCCCACCACCGGCATGAACGCGATATGCATGTACCGCAACGCCGCCCAGCCCGCGGCATTGTGCACCACCGGGTCCTCGCCCGCCGCCGCGCCGCCCATCGGCAGCAACCGAACCATCAGGTACGACCAGCAGAACAGCTCGCTCAGCAGCATCAAACCGCCGGGCCAGCCGATGCGGATGATGTCGCGGATCGGCGCCCAACGCAGCCGCCACGCGCTCCGCGTGCCGAATAGCCGGTGATACTTGGGCGACAAGAACAGGGCCAGCGGGATCGAAAGCTCGACCGCCGAACCGATCACCGTGCCCCAGGCCGCGCCCGAAACGCCCAACGCCTCGATCCCCAAGACCGACGCGATCGACATCCAGACCTCGGCCAACGGCAGCGCGCTCGGGGCGCCCTCGGGACCGAAGATCAGCACCGCGTTGGCGCCCACGTTGACCAGGTTGCCCGTCACCGCGGCGATCATCACCACCATCGGCCGGTGCATGCCGTAGAAGAAGTGCGCCAGGTTCCGCGAAGCCAGCGTAAAGAACGCGCCCATAAACAGGATCTGCGCGTACTCGGTCTCCATCGCCAGCAGGTCGCCCTCGTGCCCCGCCATCGAGAACAACGTGCCGAGCAGCGGCGCCACGGGCAGCATCAGCAACGCCCACGCCAGCGCCATGTACAGCCCAGCCCAGCCGTAGGCGGCGCCGCGCTCGGCCCGGCCCGCGCCCAGGTTCTGCCCCACGAACGTATTGATCACCGACGCCCCGCCCAGCATGATCGCGATCGTCATCCACATGACGATCCCGCCGTTCGACTGCGCGGCCAGGTACACGTCGTCGTCCCCGATGCGCGTCACCATCAGCGCGTCGATGAACTGCATCACCGTGTAGCTGGTCATCGTCATGACAACGGGCGCGGCAACCACCAGCAACTCGGCGAGCGGGCTGCGGGCCTTGGGCTCCAAACTGTCTGGCTTCGATCCGCCCACGCACGCGCCCTCGCGCCCCGGGCGTCATCATGGACCCCGGAGCGACCGCAACTCTACGCGCCGAGGCCGCCGAGGCGACCGATGTGCTGCGTTGAAGTTGGTTAAGGCGCCAAGTCGGCCGCGACGCTCGATCGGCCCGCCGCCATCGATGCCGCCAGCCGCAAGGCCGATCGTGTGCTGCCCGGCTCGGCCCGGTTCTTGCCCGCCAGATCGAACGCCGTCCCGTGATCGGGGCTCGTCCGCACTGTTGGCAGGCCGACCGTGACGTTCACGCCCTCGTCGCGGTCGAGCAGCTTCACCGGAATCAGCCCCTGGTCGTGGTACATCGCGACGACCAGGTCGAACGACCCGTCCACCGCCCGGCCGAAGATCGTGTCCGCCGGCCATGGTCCGGTGACGGATCCGCCCGAGTCCTGCAACTGCTCGTGCGCCAGCCGCACCGCAGGCTCGATCAGTCGGCCGTCCTCATCGCCGAACATCCCGCCCTCGCCCGCATGCGGGTTGAGCCCGCAGACCGCGACCCTCGGCCGATCGATGCCGAGCTGCCGGCACGTCATCACGCCCAGATCGATCGCGTCGTGGATGCGCCCGATCGTGAGCGCATGCCGAAGGTCCATCAGCGCGATGTGCGCCGTCACCAGAATCACCCGCAGCCTCGGCGTCACGAACATCATCCCGTGCCGCTTCGCCTTGAAGCGCGTCGCCAGCAGTTCGGTGTGCCCGGGGTACTTGCCGCGACCGGCCAGCGCCCACGCCGCTTTATTGATCGGCCCGGTCACCAAGCCATCCGTGCGCAGCGGGTCGCCCTCGGGCCGCCGCGCATCGGCGATCGCGGCTTCGACCCACGCGAAGCTCATCGCGCCCCCGAGTTTGGTCGCCTCTGCCGGGTACCCGCCCGCGGGCGCGCCCTCGGTCTCGGAATCCACCAGCAGCGTCTCATGCACGAGCGCCGTATCAATGACCGCCGAATCGGCCCGCACGCGCCACCAGAACGGCTCGATGCCCGCCCGCTCGGCTGCCGCGTCGAGCGCCGAGCCGGCGCCGTAGATCCGCCACTTCGCCAGGTCGCGCGTCGCGCGGTCGGCCAGCGCCTTGACGATCACCTCAGGCCCGATTCCCCCGGGATCACCCATGGAAACGCCGAGCGTCGGCTTGATCGCGTTGTTGGACGGCGCACGAACCATGCACAAGGATATGCGCCCGGCCGCATACCCCGACAGCCCGGCCTACACGCGGAAGATTGCGCCCATCTTCTTGCCGATCATCGCCGTCGCGCCCACCAGCGTCGCGCCCAGCAGCGCCATGCCCCACACGCCCATCGCGCTGGCGATGTACGGCCCGTCGCCCAGCCGCAACGTGAATGCGAAGATCCGAGCCGTGATCGGGAAGTCCTGGCTCCGCTGCGCCAGAATCAGCGAGTCCGACACCTCGAGCATCGAGAACGCGAACACCAGGAGCGAACCCGCGATCAGGTTCGCCATGATCAACGGCACGATCACCGTGCGCACGGCCCGCGTCCGCGACGCGCCCAGGTTCACCGCCGCCTCTTCGAGCTCGCCCGATGTCTGCTCCAAACCCGCGGCCGCGGAACGCACGATGTACGGCAAACGCCGGACCGCGTACGCGAGAATCAGCAACGGGAACGGATTGGGCGTCGAACCCAACACCTCGAGATCGAACGGCGTGTCGTCCAACGGCGCCCGGACGATGCTCTCAGGCAGAAACCCGAGCCACGACGGCAGCGTTCCCTCGAACGGCCAGCGCAGCGTCATCGCGACGTACCCGAACGCCATCACCAGACCCGGCACCGCCAGCGGCAGCATGCACAAAGAATCCAGCAGAGTCCGGCCGCGCGCCTTCGTGCGCACGATCAGGTACCCGACCATCAAACCGATGAACAGGTTGATGAACACGGCGCCCAGCGACAAGAACAGGCTGTTGCGGATCGAGCCGAACGCGTCGGGGTGACCCAGCGCCTGCTCCATGTTGCTGAGTGTCCAGGACGACGGCAGGATCGTGCCGTACCACTGCCCCGGCGCCGCGAACGCCGTGAGCGCGACGCCCAGGTGCGGCAGGATCGCGGTCAGCGTCACCAGCCCGAACGCCGCCGCGGCGCCGAAGCCAGCGAGACCCGTCAGCCGCGGCGTGTCCGCGGCGCGCGCGGCCTTGGCGTACATCGCGTGGCCCTTGCGCCCAAACAAGAACTTGCCCGTCACATACAAGAGCACGGCCGAGGTCAGCAGCACCAGCGTCAACGCGTACGGCTCGGCCGAGTCGCTGACTTCCTTGAGCCCGTTGAAGACCTGCACGGGCGTGACCTTCGTGTAGTCGAACATCAACGGCGTGCCCAGATCCGTTAGAGACCAGATCAGCACGATCGTCGCACCCGCAAACAGCCCCGGGCGGATCAACGGCAGCGTGACAGTAAAGAACCGACGCCACGGCCCCGCGCCCAAATTCTCGGCCGACTCATCGAGTGCCGGATCGAGGTTGGCCAGCGCGGCCGTGGCGTTCAGATAGATGATCGGATACAGGTGCAGCGCCTCAACGGCCACAACACCCCAAAATCGGGCATTGCCGAGAATGTCCCACTCGGTCCCCAGCAGCGTGTTCAGCATGCCCTCGCGGCCCACAAGCGCCCGGACGCCGATTGCCCCCACGAACGGGGGGAGAATTAGCGGTGCCAAGATCGCCGACTGGAAGGCGCCCTGTAAAGGAAAGCGGTAGCGCGCGCTCAGCACGGCCAGCGGCAGCGCGATAATGATGGACAGGGCGGTCGTGCAGACCGCGATCAGCCCCGCGTTGATCAGCCCGCGGACCAGCACCGGGTCTTTGGCGATGAGGCGGACGTGTTCGAGGGTGAAGCCCGTGCCGGTCGCGGCGTCGGCGGCAAAGGCGCCGCGCACCGTCAAACCGATCGGGTACAGAAGAAAGATCGCCAGGAACGCGATCATCGCCAGACACAGCGCGGTCGGGATCAGACCGCTTCTCTTGGGCAACGCCATGGCGCGAGTCTAGCGGCCAAGTCTGCGCTCGGTCCGGACGCGGTCCGGGGCTCGCCCAGTCACGCGCCGGCCCACCGGACTCAGTCAATCCCGGCGGTCGGCTTGAGCGCATCGGGGCCGAGGGTCTGGAGCGTCGCCCGGCCCCGCGCGTACCCCTCGGCGTGGGCGTTGACCTGATCGATCGTCACCGCGTCGATCTCCGCGGCGAGTTGGTCCAACGTGCGGACCCGACCGAGCTTGCGCTCATCAGAGATCAACGCCCCGGCCCGGGCGCCCGTGGACTCGCCCGCGAACACGACGCGCGACTTCAGCCCCACCACCGCCCGGTCGAACTCCTCGCGCTCGACCCGACCCGCCGGCGTGCCGACGCGTTCGAGTTCGCCCGCGAGCACGTCCAGAGACTCCTGCGCGCGTTCGGGCGTCGTCCCGACGTACGCGCTGCGGACGCCGAAGTCTTTCTCGGCCCGGTAGGACGCGCTGACCGCGTAGCACAGCCCGCGCTTCTCGCGCACCTCGCTGAACAACCGCGACGACATCCCACCGCTGAGCACGCCCGTGAGCACGCGCTCGACCATCGCGCTGCCATCACGTTCGGCCGGCGCGTCTTGGGCGAGCAGGATCTGCACCTGATTCGACTGATCGGTTTCGTGCGCGTAACCGCGGGGGCCTTCTTGGCCGGTTTCGATCGTCGCGGCTTCACCCGTCCAGCCGCTCAGCAGGCCGTCGAGCGTTGACGCGACGCCTTCGGGATCGACATCACCCGCGACCGCGATCACGGCGCCTTTCGGCAAGGCCCATTGGCTCCAGGCCGCGCGGACATCGTCGATCGAAACGGCGCGGAGACCCGGCTCGTCGCCGTAGCCCGATCGGTTCAGCGGCTCGGGTCGGTGGCGGGCCCGCGCGGCCAACGCGACGCGTTCCTGGGGGTCGTCGGCCAACGACGCGAGCGCTTGCAGCGACAGCTCGCGGCACGCTTCGAGCTGATCGGCCGGGAACGCCGGGCGGAGGATCATGTCGGCGAGCAACGGCAGCGCCTCGTGCAGCCTCGAGCCGACCGTGGTGAGGCTGATGCCGAAGGTCAGCGAACCAACATCAACCGAACGCAGGCAGCCGATACGGTCGAAGGCGTCGGCTTGTGCGCGGGCGTCGAGGTCGCCGGCGCCGCGGAGCGCGAGCTCGGAAACGATGGAAGATAGCCCGAGACGATCGTTCGGATCGCTCGCGTGGCCGAGCGGGAATGTGACGTGCATGACCGCCGAGCGCGCGGTGTCGATGCGTTCGGCCAGATAAACGGCGCCGTTTGACAGCGTTCGACGAAAAATTTCGCTCATCTTTTTTCAACCCTTCCAAGTCGCCGTTCGGTGTCGTTGTCGCCCGAGTGCAAACCACGCGCCGGATGAACATGTCCATCAAGGCGGTCGGAGTGTACGTCTGATCTTCGATGGCGCCTCTGGACGGCGATCGAGTGTGTTGCCGGACGCGATCAACCCGCGCAGGAGCGCCTGAACGGCACTGGACGCGTGCGAACGCGCTGCGTTCTGACGCGAACGTGCAGCGATCATGCGGGGTTGTTGCGGGTATCTCGCGTGCGCACAACATCGGACGTTGATCGCGCAAACGCATCGACGCGATGCGATGCGGCACGTGTGTATGACAACCGACAGGCGAATCAATGCACGCAGCAACACGCACCACAACCACATCGGCGCGCGTGATGGCATGCGATGCGCGCGTGCGCGTTGCGCGTTGAGATCACCGCGCTCGATGCTCGGTGCGCTCTTGAAGGGCTTGCACCGGTTGCACTTGCGAGTGCGGAAGGTAGAGTGCGACTCAAGATCGTTCCGAACTTCAACCGATACTGCCGGTGCGATCGCAAACACGAAGACGGCTTAGCGTGACACAACGGAGTCCGCGAGTTGGATTCGCAGGAGACCATCGATGGCTAAGAAAGCTGCACGGAAGAAGGCGAGCCGCAAGACGGCCGCAAAGAAAGCAACTCGGAAGAAAGCGACCCGCAAGAAGGCCGCCCGCAAGAAGACGGCCAAGAAGGCGACTCGGAAGAAGGCCGCCCGCAAGAAGACCGCCAAGAAGGCAACACGCAAGAAGGCCACTCGCAAGAAGGCCGCCAAGAAGAAGGCGAAGAAGAAGACCGCCAAGAAGAAGGCCACTCGCAAGAAGGCCTCCAAGAAGAAGGCCAAGAAGAAGGCCACCCGGAAGAAGGCGACACGCAAGAAGGCCACTCGCAAGAAGGCCTCGCGGCGCCGCTCGGCCTGATTCGGCCCGTTTGGCCCCGGCCCACCCGGCGATCGCCTCGTGCGACGCAAGGCGTTGGGCCGACCACAACGAACAATCCATCGCGGGACCGGCTCAGACCGGTCCCGCGGTCGTTTTTGGGCTCGCTTGTTCTGGGCGCCAGCCCCGGCTTGCGGGCTGCGCCCGGGTCGTCATCATGTGCCGATGCACTCCCAGGCGTCATCCGAGTCGCACCGGCCCACGGCCCAGGCGATGGTCCGTGAGTTGCGCCGCTGGCGGTCGGGGGTGATCCTCGCCGACACGACGCCGTACGACACACGCTTCGTCGCCCACCCGGCGACCGGCGCGCTGCTCTTCGCCGTGGGCAAAGACGTCGCCGATGCGCAGGAACTCGTCCTTTGGGCGCCCGAAGAGTCCTACGACGCGATGCAGGTGCTGCTCGGCCCGACCGAGATCAACGACTCCGACTGGACGCCCGAGCTCGAAGGCGTGCGCGATCGGTACCTCGCCTACCACGGTCGGCCGCCGTCGGCGCGGTGGCTGCTCGCGATCGCCGATGCGGTCAAGTGGCGCGATGAAGTCCACGAAGGCGAAGAGGTGCTGCGTCCGAACGCGTTGCGCTCTGTCGAGTCCAAGCTGCTGAAGATGATCAACCCGAACGGGCACGCCGCGGCGTTGTGCGCGCGCTTTGCCGATGCAACGGTCCACGAGGCGGTCGCCGTCGGCGTGGACGAATGGGGGCTGGATGTGCGCTCGCGCGTCGGCGTGCTGCGCGTGTCGTTCGTCGACGGCCCGGTCCAGCCGGATGATGCTGAGGCGTTGCTGCGGAGCATGATCGACGATGCCGCCGGCGCCTGACGCACACTTCGGCCGGCTGTGCGAGGCGCACGCGCACGTCTTTCAGCACGGGCGATCGCTGGGGATGATCGACCTGTCGGCGTGCGGCAGCGCGGCGGATCTTCTGGATCGCTTCGCCGAACGCTCGGCCGACGGGGGTGAACTGTTGGGCCATGGCGCCCGGCCGGAGGCATGGGCTGATCCAGAGTGGCCCACCCCCGAAGCCTTTGAGCGCGCGACGGGCGATGGGCCGGCGGTGGCGTGGTGCTTCGATTACCACGCGTTGCTCGCCAACCGGGCCGCGCTCGCGTTGGCCGGGTACGCCGACGACAGCCCCGATCCTTCGGGCGGGCAACTCGGCCGAGACGCGGACGGGCGGCTAACGGGACTCGCGTACGAATCGGCGGCGATCGCGGTGTGGGAAGCACTGCCGGAGCCCGCGGCGAGCGATCGGTCGCTGCTGCTCGAGCGCTCGCTGAGTGCGTTGGCGGCGCTCGGCTTTGCCGAGGTGCACGACCTGAAGGCGCAGCCGTGGCTGGGCGAGGCGTGGCGGGCGCTGCTGGAGAGTGGGCGAACGGCAGTCCGCGGCACGCTCTGGCTGTTGATGAAAGACCTCGGCGGCGTGGCGGCGGCGCGGTCGGCGTGGGAAGGCGACGACCTGCGGCTCGGCGGCGGGAAGATCTTCGTCGACGGCACCCTCAACAGCCGCACGGCGTGGATGCTGCACCCGTACGCCGATGGGCACGGCAACCACCCGGCGGGCATGGCGTTGATGTCGGTCGAGGAGATCGCCGCGGCTGTGCGCACGTGTGACGCGCTCGGTGTACCGATGGCGGCGCACGCGATCGGTGACGGCGCCGTGCGCGCGGTCATCGATGCATTGGAACTCGTGCGCCCCCGCACGCGCGGCTGGCGGATCGAGCACGCCGAACTGATCGACGAAGCCGATACCCTCAGGCTGGTGCGGCTGACCGACGAGATCGGCCTGATCGTGAGCGTGCAGCCGTGCCATTTGCTGCCGGATATCGAGGCGCTGCACCGGGCGTTGCCGGATCGGCTGGGACGGGTCCTGCCGCTGCGCGAGCTGATCGATGCGGGGCTGGTTCCGGGCGAGTACTTGGTGTTCGGCAGCGACGTGCCGATCGTGCGTGCCGACCCGGGCGACTCGGTGCAGGCGGCGGTGCATCGACGCCGCGAGGGCATGCCAGCGGCCGACGCGATCGCGCCCGAGCAGGCGGTGACCGAAGCGGAGGCGTGGGCGTGCTTTCGGGGTGGTCCCGCGAGCGTCTGAGGCAGCGGTATCGGGGGTGAATAACCCACGGCGATGCGGTTGATGGGAATGCACCGACGCGGGCTCGGGTTATAGTAAGGAAGGGCCGGGGGCGTCCCTCGCCGTGTCGGCCCGTACGGAGGCCCACGCATGCGCGAAGACATCCACTACAACAACATCATCGACGGCGCCGAGTTCGAGCAGGCACAGGCCGCCGCCGACGCCGCGGCCGATCTGCCGGGCGACCAGATCAAGACCGAGTCGTTCTACGTCACGCAGCAGTACGACAAGTACAGCGACGAGAACCACGAGGTGTGGGGGCTGATGTACCGCCAGCGGTGGGAGATGCTGGAGGAGCAGGCGAGCAACACGTTCATCGCCGGGCTCAAGGCGATCAAGCTTCGGCCCGACCGGGTGCCGCTGCTGTTCGGCGAAGCGCCGCACCCGACGATCGCCGGGGAGACGGTCAAGGGAATCAACGAGTTCCTGCGGCCGTTGACCGGGTGGCAGAGCCGCGGTGTGCCGGGGTACCTGCCGGCCAAGGCGTTCTTCGCCTGCCTCGCCCGGCGTGAGTTCCCGACGACGATCGTCGTGCGCCCGAAAGACAAGATGGACTACCTGCCCGAGCCGGACATCTTCCACGATGTGTTCGGGCATGTGCCGCTGCACGCCGACGATGTGTTCGCCGAGTTCCTGCAAACCTACGGCCAGGCCGCGCTGGTGGCCGGCGAAGAACACACCGAGGCCCTCGCGCGGCTGTTCTGGTTCACGGTCGAGTTCGGGCTGATCCACGAAGACGGGCGGCTGAAGATCTACGGCTCGGGCCTGATCTCCAGCCACGGCGAGAGCGAGCACTCTCTGCACGCGCCCGAAGCGCCCAAGGGCGTGAGCCTGGCGCCGAGCGACACGAGCGGGAAGATCGAACGCCGCAAGTTCGACCTGGACCGCGTGATCGCGACGCCGTTCGAGATCGATCACTACCAGCCGGTGCTGTATGTGCTGGATTCGTTCGAGCAGTTGCGGGACGCGATGAACGAGTACGCGGCGCGGGTGATGGATGAGGCGAAGGCGGGGGTGTAGCGGCGGTGGCCTTCCGATTGTTCACCAGAGTCCTCGTATTTCTTGTGTTTGGATTTTTTACTACAGGAGTGGTTGCGATTGGCGCACCGCTTCTCTGGCCGGCTACCGCGGGTGGTGTTCAGCTGCGCGACGTAGAGGCTTCGGCGTTTGACTTTCACATTTACGAATCTTGGGCCACAACCACCGTACGGGGGACTGTCACACCAACTTGGCACATGCGGAACAAGGCTAAAGAACTGAATCAAGCGCTCGAAGAATACGGTGGCCGTTACACCATGCAACTGTATCGCGACGTACATCGTCCAGTCGACATGGGTATGTCATGGGAGTTTGCAAGGCGCAGCGAAGAGCCGTTGATTCCGATGGACGCAATACTCGATCTCGCAGAAACCAACGCGCTTGCACCCTACTGGCTTGACCTCCCCGACCCGCGAGAGCTTGAAGACACATGGCATGTATGGCTCGAATGTTCCGGCTGGCCGTTTCGCGCTCTATGGGGCGGCACTGAATCGCACGTCGAGTATCGGGCGGTACTACGCGACGGCTGGCGGCCAGTCTTAGGCAATACTGCTGAGTTCCACTCAGACACAGGTGTCTTGCAGATTGGAGATTCTCAGAATCATTACCGTGACCCTATTTTCGAGCGGATGCTCGGACTGAAAGTTGGGTATCGTTGGATCCCGACTCAACCGGACTGGCTCGGCATCATCGGCAACTCAGCGTTTTTCGGAATCGCATGGCGGGCAGTGCTCTGCGGCCCATTCGCGCTGCGTCGCCTCATCCGCGCCCGCCGCGGCCGGTGCACGCGGTGCGGGTACGACCTCACCCACTCGCCCGGCGCCTGCCCAGAGTGCGGAAGCGCGGCTCGGAGTTCGCCGCGCTTGGGGGCTTCGGGCGGCGAATAATCGGGTTCGTTCCTAACGCTGCGCGGGGACCGCGTTGACGCTTCGCCCGGAGACCCGATGAATCCACCCAGCACATCGCCCGCCTTTCGGACCGACGGCGAGCCTCGATCCGCCCCTGCGTCGGCGCCGATCGAGGTCGAGGCTTCGGAGCGCGCCGAGGACCGAGCCGCGGCTGCGGCCGAGTGTGCCTCTGAAGCCGCTTCGGAGGCTTCGGGCTGGTCGGCGGAGGACGCGAACGACACCTACGGGTTCCCGTACTGGGGCGAGGGGTACTTCGGCGTCGGACCGGGTGGGCGGCTGCATGTGTACCCGACCGGTGATGCGCCCGGCGTAGTCACAGATGGTGAGCGGGCCATTGCCGCTTCGATCGATCTCTACGACGTGATCAAGGGGCTCGACGATCGCGGCGTGACCACGCCCGTGGTGGTGCGGTTCCCGGATATGGTCGGCTCGCGCATCGCGTCGATCGCCGGCGCGTTCCGCGAGGCGATGGATGAGATGGACTACGGCGCCGACCAGCCCGAACGCCCACGCTATCGCCCGATCTTCCCGATCAAGGTCAACCAGCAGCGGCTGGTGTGCGAGGAGATCCGAGACTTCGGGGCTCAACATGGAGTAGGGCTCGAGGCGGGATCCAAGCCCGAACTGCTCGCGGTGCTCGCGCTGTCGGCGGGACACGAGGACCTGCCGATCGTCTGCAACGGGTTTAAGGACGCCGAGTACATCGAGACGGTCGTGCTTGCCCAGAAGCTCGGCCGGAACATACTGCTGACGGTCGAGCGGTTCCCCGAGATCGAGTTGGCCGTGAAGCTCGCGGCGGACCACGGCGTGCGGCCGCGGCTGGGCGTGCGGATGAAGCCGGCGGCCAAGGGCTCGGGCGCGTGGGAGTCCTCGACCGGCGAGCGGAGCAAGTTCGGGTTGTCGGCCGACGAACTCGTCGCGGCGACCGAGTACCTCGCCGAGCGTGGGCTGGGCGATTGCCTCGAACTCGTGCACTTCCATGTGGGCAGCCAGGTGTGCGATATCCGGGCGTTCAAGACGGCGCTGTCGGAGCTGGCGCACACGTACGTCGAGCTCCGCCGGCTGGGCGCGGGCGTGCGCGTGGTGAACGTGGGCGGCGGGCTGGCGGTCGACTACGACGGGAGCGCCTCGCCGACCCTGTTCCCTTCCTCGAGTCAAGACTTGTGAGCGAGCTCGAGCGCCTCCGCACACATCACGCAAATATCGTTGAGGGCCTATCGTCAGCTCGCTTGGCTGTAGGAAGCATTCTCTGCAC
>JBCBZM010000078.1:0-14499 GCA_039815345.1 Planctomycetota bacterium
ATTTCTGGGCCGAGTGGTGCAGCCCGTGCAAGCGGCTGGCGCCGTTTATCGACGAGGTGGCTGACGAATTTGCGGGGAAGGTGAAGGTCGGCAAGGTCGACATCGAAGCCAACAAAGACACCTCGATGCGGTTCGAGATCAGCGCGATCCCGACGGTGATGCTGTTCAAGGGCGGCGAGGTTGTCAAGAAGTTCATCGGATTGACCAGCAAGGAAGAACTGGCCGCGGCGATGTCCGACGCGGTGAGTGCGGAAGCGGCCGGCTGATGACCAACACCAACGGCAGTCACGAAACACCCAAACGTCTTCGCTGTGGCGCGATCGGCGTCGGGCGGATGGGCCAGCACCACGCACGGGTCTATTCCGAACTCGAGGGCTGCAAGCTGGTCGGCGTCGTGGACGCCGACGAGGCCCGCGCACAGGAAGTGGCCGGTCGGCACGACGCCAAGGCGCTGACGTCGGTCCAGCACCTGATCGATCTCGGCGTGGACGCGGTCACCGTCGCGACGCCGACCACGCACCACCGCGCGGTCGCCGAGCCCCTGCTCGAAGCGGGCGTCGCCTGCCTGATCGAAAAACCGCTGGCCGAGGACACGGAGACGGCGCGTCACCTGTCGCAGCTCGCCGAGCGCACGGGCACGCCGATGATGGTCGGGCACATCGAGCGGTTCAACCCGGTGATGCGCGCGGTCCAAGCCGCGACCGCCGACGGCTTCCAGATCAAGCCTCGCTTTATCGAAGTCCACCGCGTCAGCCCGATGACCTTCCGCTCGGTCGATGTCTCGGTCGTGATGGACATGATGATCCACGACCTCGACGTGGTGCTGATGCTGATGGGCGGGCGCGAACCCGACGAGATCGACGCCTCGGGCGTCGCGGTCGTGACCGATCACGCCGACGTCTGCAACGCCCGGCTGACGTGGCGCCTGCCGCAGGGCCGGTGCGTGGCGAACATCACCGCCTCGCGTTTGGCGCTCAAGACCGAGCGCGTGACGCGGATCACGGGCGAGCACGCGTATCTGAAGGTGGACTACGCCGCCAAGTCGGGCGTGCTCATCCGCCGCACGGCCAACGAGATCCAGATGCGCGAAGTCCGCGAGCAGATCCGCTCGGGGCACGACCTTACCGACCTGAAATGGCACGAACTGGTCAACATCGAACCCCTCCAGATCGACGACGCCGAGCCCCTGAAAATGGAGCTCGAGTCGTTCATCCGTGCGGTGCGCACCGGGACGCGCCCGCCGATCGACGCCACGGCCGGCTTCGCCAACGTCCGCACCGCGGACCGCATCCTCGCGGCGATCGAAGAAACCGCCTGATCCGCTCAGGACCCCCAATCGCGGCCCGCAGCACGTTCCCAGCGACTCCACAGCGCGAACCCAGACCATCCCATCAGATACGACACCCTCGGCGCCGCGCGATCGCGGGGCCTTCCACCTGCCGCGTCGTCTGACGCGTTCCATACCCCACCGAGCCCGGCATGAGCGATTCCAACCCCAACAACCCCACGCCCAGCACCCCTTCGACGCCCGACACGGCGCCCACCCCCACTCCGGCCCCCACTCCGGCCCCGACGCCCGCGCCGACAGGCCGCGACGTCGAACTGCCCCAGGACATCCAGGCCCAGCTCGAAGGCGTGATGGAGCGCGTCGCCGGCTCGCGGGACGAAACGCCCAAGGCCGATCCCAACGCCGATCCGAAGAAAGCGCCCGCGAACCCCGATCAGCCCGGGCGCACCAACGCGCCGGCCGAAGAGGGCGGGCCCGACAAGCTCAGCGAGGGCTCCGGCGGCGTCGGACCCACGCCCAACGACCCGCCGAACAACGCGCCCGTGAACCCGTCCGGCCCGCCCTCGACCGATGGCCACCAGGCGCCCGACCGCGGCGGCGATCAGGACAAGGGCCCACGCAACATCCACGACACCCGCCCCATCGGCGGCCCGTCCAAGCCCGCGCTCCGCGGGCCGCGCGTCGTCGAAGCCGGCCGCGAGCACCGCACGGGCCTGGTCGTCTCGATCGGACCGAGCGATATCTTCATCGAGTTCGGCCCGAAAGAACTCGGCGTCCTCGAACGCACGCAGTTCAAAGAAGGCGACGAGCTGCCCAAGGTCGGCGAGCCTTACGAGGTCATCGTCCAGCGGTACGACGCGAACGAGTCGATCTACGTCTGCGCCCGCCCCGGCGTGGTGCAGAAGGCCGACTGGGAGCTGCTCCGCGCAGGCCAGATCGTCGAAGCCGTCTGCACGGGCGTCAACAAGGGCGGGCTCGATATGGAAGTCGCCCAGCACCGCGCCTTCCTGCCCGCCAGCCAGATCAGCACCGAGCGGGTCGAAGACCTCAACCAGTTCATCGGCCAGAAGCTCGCCTGCGAGGTCCAACGCGTCGAGCGCACCGGCAAGGGCAACATTGTCCTGAGCCGGCGCAACCTGATCGCCAAGGAGCGCGAAGAGGCCGCGGCCAAGCTCAAGGACACGCTCAAGGAAGGCGACACCGTCGAGGGCACGGTCCGCCGGCTCGCCGACTTCGGCGCCTTCGTCGACGTCGGCGGCGTGGACGGGCTCGTGCACCTCTCCGACCTTTCGCACGACCGCGTGGGTCACGGCATGAAGGCCGTGGAACGCCACGTCAAGGTCGGGCAAAAGGTCAACGTGCAGGTCCTCCAACTCGACTGGGACAAAGGCCGCATCTCGCTCGGGCTCAAGCAGCTCCAGGCGGACCCGTTCCGCGAAGCGGCCAGCGATATCACCGAGGGCTCCGAGGTCGCCGGCCGCGTGAAGCGACTGACCGAGTTCGGCGTCTTCATCGAGATCGCGCCGGGCGTGGAAGGGCTGTGCCACATCTCCGAGCTCGAGTGGCGCCGCGTGCGTCACCCGTCGGAGGTCGTCAAGGAGGACGAGGTCGTGCAGGCCAAGGTCCTCAAGCTCGACCCCGACAGCCGCAAGATCTCCCTCTCGCTCAAGGCGCTCAAGGAATCTCCCCGCGGCGAGATGGACCGCAAGGCCGAGGAGATCCGCGGCGAAGACACCCGCTCGCTCCGCCGACTCCGCGAAGAGCACCAGAAGAAGACCAAGAAGCAGTCCACCGGCAAGGGCGGCCTGGGCGACTTCGGCGGCATGGGCCTCGGCGATCTGAAGCTCTGATCAACCCGCGGTCAACAAGCGCGCTAGTGCCCTGTTGACCCGAACCCGCCCGAGCCGCGGGCGGTGTCGTCGAGTTCATCCACGACCTCGACCGTCGCGTGCGCAACCGGTGAGATGACGAGCTGCGCGATGCGCATGCCGTGCTCGATCGTGAAGGGCTTCTGGCTCAGGTTGATCATCGGCACCAGCACCTCGCCGCGGTAGTCGGCGTCGATGGTGCCCGGCGCGTTGGGCAGGGTGACGCCGTGCTTGCTCGACAGACCGCTGCGCGGGCGGACCTGCGCTTCGTACCCCGGCTCGATCGCGATCGCCAAACCCGTCGGCACAAGACGGATCTCGCCCGGCGCGAGTTCGAACGACTCGCCCGCGCCCAGGCACGCGGACACATCCAGCCCCGCGGCCAGCTCGCTTTTGTATTCGGGAACCGTCGCGCCCTCGCGCAAGCAACGCACGCGCAGGGCCGTTCGCAGAGTGGTTGAAGTCATGCGGCGAGGCTAGCCCGGTCCGCCGCGCGGGGCGCACCGGGCGGCATCAACCGCCGGCGAGCGCGCCGCGCTCGGTTTGCAACGCGGCGTCCTGCGTGACGGTGACCGGGAGGGCCATCCGTTCACCCTGCGGCAGGCGTCGCTCGAGCTCAGCGATCGACCGATCGAGCGTTTCGATGATCCGCCGGGTCTGTGCAATCGCGTGCTCGGCGCCGGACCGGCCGGTCGCCCGGCGGAGCGCATCCGTAGCCGGCCTACGCCCCTTGGATTCCACCAAGCCGTCCAGCACCGCGCGGGCCCGTTGCTGGGCGCTGCGGGCTTCGCTGAGCAATCGCTGGGTTTCAAGCGGATCCATGCCCGGTTCCCTGTCACCGATTGCGAGCAACCGGCTCCCTGTAGACGACGCCTCATGCGCGCCGCGAGACGCCGACGGACGGCCCGTGCCGGCGGCGCCGCATTGTCACAACGGCTTGACGCGTTCGTCAAGCGGTGCACACGAAATGATAACAAGATATTGAAGTCCGGTTTGGGCCGCCCGCTGGGCCCCGATCAGGCCGCCCGGACCGACCCGCGAGGCGCGGGCGTCGCGACCGGCGAGCGCATCTCCGGCGCCCATCGGCGGAGCACCTCCAGCACCGCCTCGCGCGACGAACCGTCCCGCACGCCCGCCAGATCGGCCGTCATGGCCTCCAGATCCGCAGGCGTCTCGCTGCCGGCCCACGCGCCGATGCCCTCCAAGGGCGTCGGGCGCACCCGCTCGGTGAGCAGCTCGAGCTCCTCGTGCAGCTTCTCGCCCGGCCGAGCGCCCGTAACCAGCACCTCGATCTCGTCGGCGGCCATCGAATCGACCCCCACCCCGAGCCCGCTGAGGGTCTCATCGCCGAGCGAACCCGACACAAACCGGGCCCGCAGGCCGTGCGAGGCGAGGAACCGCTCGGCCAGATCCGCGATGCGGACCGGCTCGCCCATGTCCAGCACGAAGATCTCGCCGGTCGTCTCGGGCGTGCCCCCGATCGACGCCGACTGCACGACCAACGCCGCGGCCTCGTGGATCGTCATGAAGTACCGAGTCATGCGCACATCGGTGAGCGTCAAGGGCCCGCCGTCGGCGAGCTGCGCCGACCAGATCGGCAGCACGCTGCACGCCGAGCCGAGCACGTTGCCGAAGCGCACCATCGAGAACCGCGTCGAGCCGCCGCTTTGGGAGAGGCGGCGGTTCAGCCCCTGCGCATACCGCTCGGCCAGGCGCTTGGTCGCGCCCATCACGCTCGTCGGGTTCACGGCCTTATCGCTTGAGATCACCACCACCCGCCCCACGCCCGCCTCGATGGCGGCGTCGGCGATGGACTTGGTGCCGAAGTAGTTGTTCGTGACCGCGTGCGACGGATGGTCCTCCATCAGCGGCACGTGCTTGTGGGCCGCGGCGTGAAAGATCACATCCGGTTTGGTTTCGGCGATGAGTCGGCGTGTGCGGGCTTCATCCACGACGTCGTGCATCACCGCACGCCGTGGCGTGCCGGGCGAGCGCTCCCGCAGCTTGCGATCGATCTCGAAGAGCGCGTTCTCCGAACGATCGACCAGCGTGATCTCGGTCGGACCGGGCCCTTGCCCATCCGCGCCCACAGCCGCGACCAATCGGGCGATCTCCGAACCGATCGAGCCGCCCGCGCCGGTGATCAGCACGCGCTTGCCTCCCACGGCCCGCTCCATCGCTTCGGGGTTCTCACGCCGAGCCGGGCGACCCACCAACGCCGCCAGATCGATCCGACCCGCGGACTCCGCCACGCGGACCGGCGCCGCCGCCGGGTTGGCATCGGGCAAGGCGACCCAACGCCAGCCCGCACGCTCGGCGTCGGGCCTGAGCGACTCGGCGAACCGTTCGCCTTCGATTGCCGCGACGACACCGGTTTCCGATTGCTCCGCAAACCAGGCCCGCGCCGCATCGACGCCGACCACCTCGGGGGCGCCGCTCGGGGCCAACCCCGCGTCGGATTCGGGCACGATGGAGACCACGACCTCGGCGTGGGCCACGTGGGTCGCCCAGGCCGACAGCGCCGGCCGCCGGGCCGCGTCGCCGATGATCGCCGCCGAAGCGGGGAGTTGCTGGTCAGTCGTCACGCCGTCTCCTTCGCGGGTCGCGCCCCGTCTCGCCTTCGAAGGCGGACGACGCGTCGGCTTTGCGTTATCGGCTGATCGCGCCTCCGGAATCGAGCCGCGTCCGCCAAGACGCGCAGCAATCGCGCGATCCGGGGTTCAACAGCACGTCCGGGGCGTGCCAGCGGCCGGCAAACGTCACGCGTTTGCGGGTTCGCGCCGGGTCGGCCGCCCGCGCGTGGTATCGTGGGGGTGATGATTTCACGTCTGACAGGCGCCGTGCTCGCGGCCGGAGAGTTCTCCGTCGAGATCCAGCCGGAAGGCTTCCCCATGGCCTTCACGGTCATGGTGCCCTCCTACTACGAAGATCTGCTCCGAGCCCGCATCGGGCAGGTCCGCACGCTCTACACCCTCTGCACGCTCGACGGCAACGCCAACGGCTCCTCGTTCGTCCCCAAGCTCGTCGGCTTCCCCACCGCCATGGACCGACGCTTCTTCGAGATGCTCACGCAGGTCAAAGGCCTGGGCGCCAAGCGGGCGATGCGCTTGCTCGTGCGCCCGCCGCACTCGGTCGCGCTGGCCATCGGCGCCAAGGACAAGGAGTCACTCCAGACCCTGCCCGAGGTCGGCAAGAAGCTCGCCGACACCATCGTGCACGAGTTGTTCGACAAGGTGCAGAGCTACCTGGCGATGGCCGCGGGCGGGCCGTCGGACAGCTCGCTCATGGGCGGCAGCGCCGAGCACAACCCCGCCGCGGCCGACATCCCCGCGGTGCACGAGCCGTTCGCATCCGCGGCGCCCGATGAACTTGCCGGCGTCGATCCGAAACTCCGCCCCGTGATCGAGGAAGCCGTGGGCGCCCTTGTCACACTGGGCGAGAACCGCAAGCAGGCGGCCAAGCTGGTCACTGCCGCGATCGCCGAGGTCGACACCGACGGGGACTCCAGCATCTCCAGCGAACGCATCCTCGCCGCGGCGTTCCGAAACCGGGACGGCTAAAGCGGGACGGCCGATCGGCGCGCAAGACGCGGCCTTGGCCTTGACGCCCGCCGTACCCTTCGCCCATGCCGACCGAAACCAACGACCGAGCCCGCCATCGCCACGCCGTCATCATGGCCGGTGGCGCCGGCACGCGCCTCTGGCCGCTCTCACGACAGAGCCAGCCCAAGCAGCTCATCCCCTTCATCCAGCCCGACCCGGCTGCGCCCGCCAAGTCGCTGCTCGAAGTCGCCGCGGGCCGGCTCGAGGGCGTCGTCGCGCCCGAGCGTCGGTACATCGGCGCCTCCGAGAAACATCGAGCCGAGATCAAAGCGGCGCTGCCCGCGTTCACCGACGACCGCATCCTTGGCGAGCCCGCGCTGCGTGACACCATGAACGCCGTCGGCCTCGCTGCCGCTGTCTTCGACAAGCTCGACCACAACGCCGTGTTCGCCGTCCTCACCGCCGACCACCTCATTGAACCGCAGGACACCTTCGCCGCCTGCATGGACGCGGCCTTCAAGCTCGTCGAAGACGACCCCTCACGCCTCGTCACCTTCTCCATCAAGCCCGACCACCCCGCAACGGGCTACGGCTACCTCAAGCACGGCGCCGCGATCGACAACGGCACGCCCGATACCCCGCCCTGCATGGCCGTCGATGAGTTCGTCGAGAAGCCGCCGCTGAACCTCGCGACCAAGTACGTAGAGAGCGGCGACTACGGCTGGAACAGCGGCATGTTCGTCTTCAGCGCGCAGACCGTCCTGCGGCTGCTCGCCAAGCTCCACCCGCCCACGCACGCCGGCCTGCGCGACATCCAGAACGCCTGGGGCACGCCGCACCAGAAGGACGTGCTCGACAGCGTCTACCCCGAGCTGCACAAGACCAGCGTGGACTACGGCCTCATGGAGCCCGCCAGCCGCGACCCCTCCGCCAGCATCTGCGCCGTCTCGATGGACGTCCGCTGGCTCGACGTCGGCTCGTGGCCCAGCTACGCCGAGACCCTCACGCCCGACGCCGCGGGCAACCGCACCAGCGGCGCCGGCGCGGTCGTCGCGCACGACTGCAAAAACGTACTGACCGTGGGCGCCGAGCCGGGCCACACGGTCGCGCTGCTCGGCTGCGAAGACCTGATCGTGGTGCACACGAAAGAGGCGACGCTGGTGATGCCGCGGGCGAAGGCGCAGGATCTGAAGCTGCTGCACTCGGGGGTGGAGGATGGGCTTAAGTAGGCGGCGATGGCCGCGGGTTCGCATCATCTTGTCTGTGATGTTCGGCGTGGTTGCGACCGTAGCGAGTGTCGGCATCGCCGTTTTGACAGCAGCTACGTCTGTCGGCGAGCATTTCTACGTTGACACTGAGTACGGACGCGAGAAAGTCGATCATCGGAGACTCGGCACACCGCTCCGAGCCCAGACTGAGGACTGGCAGGCTCAAAGCAGCCTAGCAGTTGGCCACGGCTGGGAGCGGTTGTCAGGCAACGTGCTCGTCGGAGAGCGAACTGCAAATCGCGATGCGGCTTCACCAACGCTTCGCCAGATCGCAGAGCATCCCGATGTGAGCGAAGAAATGCAACAGCTCATGGACTCGCTCAGCGACGTCTATCCGCACGACGGGTTGGGCCCGGGCGTTTGGGATATGCGCGAGCTTCGGCTCGGCTGGCCGCTGCGCTGCGCCGTGGGACGCAGGCTGGTTCACTTGAAGTGGCAGAGCCGCTACGAGGAGATCGCCTCGTATGAATCCAACTGGATCACACTCTCGCCGATAGATGTGCAAGGTCCCAACTACCAGCTAGCTATACCGCCCGTTCTCACCACCGGAATTGTTCCATCAGCCACCCTGATCAACGCCGCCCTTTTCACGTCGCTCGCCTTCCTCCTGCTGAGCCTGCCGCTATGGACCTGGCGGCTTGTGGCACGTGTTGTCCGCCGCCACTTCGGCCACTGCCCCCGCTGCTCCTACGACCTCCACCACAACCTCACCACCGGCTGCCCCGAATGCGGCTGGAAGCGTAAGGCCAAACCAAACTCTGGCACGATTCCGACCGGCTGAGACTCGCCACCGGGCCCGAACGCAGGTACAACACAAACGCATGCGATACCTGGCCGTGGATCTCGGCGACAAACGCACCGGCCTCGCGCTCGGCGATTCCGTCACCGGGCTCGTCTCGCCGCTCGATGTCGTCGAGTCCCCGCTGCAATCCCGCAACGGCGTGCTGCTCCTCGAAGCCCTCGGCCGGGCCGCGGACGAGCACCTCGGCATCCACCCCGAGCGCGAGCCGGGCGAACTGGTCATGGGTCTGCCGCTGCACATGGACGACTCGGAAAGCCATCGCTCCAAGATCGTCCGGGCCTTCGGCGCCCGCCTCAGCGCCCGCTGCCGCCGACCGATCCATTATCAAGACGAACGCCTCACCAGCGTGGAGGCCGACTGGGGCATGGCGCGGTCCGGCCTGACGCACGGCCAGAAGAAAGCCCGCCGCGACGCCCTCGCCGCGGCCGCGATCCTCCGCGACTTCCTCGCCCAGCACGCCCCGCCGCCCAACGACACGCCCAAACGCCCCGGCGGCTTCGGCCCAGGCCGACGGGACGACACCCGCGCCTGACCCGCCGGATGACCCCGGCAGAGACGCTCGAGCGTCCACCCCGTCACCCGACCGTCACACAAACACACCATCAGGTGCACGCCAACACCTAAAAATCGGTATCACGAGTGGAACGGCCGCGGTCCGCGTCGGAACAGGCCCGGCCCGCGAACCGATGATGTTCCCAAAGCGGCAGAGCGCCCGATACCCGGAAGGCCCGCCATGTTCTCGTTGCTCGTCATCCTGCTCTCAGCCGTCGTCTGGACCGGCGCCTCGCGCGTGCAGCCGGACGCCCCGGCCCCGGTGATCGCCACGGCCGAGCAGCTCATGGACGCCACCAAGGCCGCGACCGACGAGCTCGACCGGCTCGCGTTCAACGTCCGCTACACCAAGCTCTTCTTCATCGCCGACGACCTCCAGCAGCGGTCCGGCAAGGCGATCGTGGTGACCGACGCGCGCACCGACGCCGAGCGCGCGGTCGAGCCCGACGCGCCGCCCCGCCGCGCCTTCGGCCTGCGTTTCGAAACGCTCATGACCGACCGCCGCGTGGAGCCCGAGCTGCGCGAGCTCGCGTTCGACGGCGAGTGGTTCGCCGAGCGCATCCCGGCCGAGAAACTCGTCATCCGCCGACAGCTCGCGCCCCCCGGCGAACCCATCGACGCGTTCAAGCTGGGCGAGGGCCCGTTCGTCGTGCTCATCGGCCAAGATAAATCCGACGTGCTGAAACGCTACACCGCAGCGATGCCCGGCGACCCGACGCAGGGCCTGACCGATCACGATCACCCGGCGATCCGGGGCCTCGCGCAGACCGTTGCGGGCACGCACCAACTGCACCTGACGATTCGGCCCGAACTCGCCGACGACAGCACGTTGCAGGAAGTCCGGATCTGGTACGACCGCGAGTCGCTGCTGCCCACGCTCGCGCTCCAGACCAAGGCGTCCGAAGACGTCGAGGTCGTGCAGCTGCAAGGCCCCCGGCTCGACAGCGCCGTGACCCCGGCCGACGTGGCGCTTATCGACACCGGTGTGCCGGCCGAGCCGGGCTGGGATGTGCAGATCCACGAGTACCGCGCGCCCGCGCGAGCGGAGGCCCTGCAGTGAAGCATTCAAACCCGCCTGTGCGCCTGTGCGCCTTCGCACTGCTCGTCGCCGCCGGCGCGGCCTCGGCGCAGAACGAAGAGCTCACCCCGCCGATCGCGACGCAGCCGACCGGCGAAGCGGTCATCAACACCGACCAGCCCGAAGTGGCGCCGCACGTCATGGCTCGGCTCGAAGCCTCGTACCTCACGCCCGATGAAGGCGCGGACCTGCGTGTGTTCCACGGCGTATGGCGGTCCAAAGACCTGAATGACCCCACACGCCGCGCCGCCGCGGCCGTGCTCGTCGGCGCCTACGACGACCCCGCGCTCGATCAAGCCGACGCGGAACTGCGCGGGGAGGCCCTGCTCGAATCCGGTCGGCTCAACGAAGCCCTCGGCGCCCTCGAAGGCGCCAACACCGTGCGCGCCGCCCGGCTGCGGGCCGAGGCGTTGCACCAACTGGGCCGATTCGACGAATCGATTGCCGCGACGCAGCCCATTGTCGATCAGCTCTCGACAGAAGACGCCACGCCCGCGGAGATCGCCGAAGGTGTGCGCGGGCTGATGCTGCGTCTTCGGCTGCAAGGCCCGACCGACGCCGCGACGGACTACCGTGCGCTCGCCGGCCTGCTGGCCGAAGCGCGCAGCCGGGACCGCCTCGACTGGCGCATCCGCCTGGCCGAGGCCGAGCTGCTCTACTCGCGCGACAACCGCCGCGAAGCGCAGGACGCGGCCCGCGAGGCGCTCGCACTGAATCCTCGGGCCGCCGGCGCGTGGCACCTACTCGGACAGCTCGCGGTGGATTCCTTCGCGTTCGACGCCGCGGTCGACGCGGCGCGGCGGCTCGATGCGCTCTCGGCCTCGCTCGATCCATCGGCGAGCGACCGACCCACGATCGCCGGCGCCGAGATCCGCGCGCGGGCCCGCCTCCGCCAGCGTGACGGCAAGGGCGCCCGCGAAGCGCTCGCGCCCGCGCTCGAGGCCTTCCCCGACAGCACCCGCCTGCGCGCGCTCGACGCCGCGTCCGTCGCGGCCACGTTCGACCGAGACGCCGCGGACGACTATCTGCGCGAGCTCGACGATCGCGCGCCCGGCTCGGCCGTTGCCTGGTACGAGGTCGGCAAAGCGCTGGCCGAGGCCCGGCAGTACGGTTGGTCGCGCGACTACCTCGAAGAAGCCACGCGGCGCGAGCCCGAATGGGCCGAGCCGTGGATCCAGCTCGGGCTGATGGAACTGCAAGCCGGCCGCGACGGCGCCGCACGGACGGCGCTGGTCCAAGCCCGCCGGCTCGACCCCTTCCACCTCCGCGCCGACAACAGCCTCCGACTCGTCGAAGAGCTCATGACGTGGCCCACGCTCGAGACCGAGCACTTCATCATCCGCTACCGCGACGGCATCGACGAGGTGCTCGCGCGCGAGATGACCCGCAGCCTCGAAGCCGTGCACGACCGCGTCAGCGGCGATCTTGACGGCGGGCTCGAGCACACGCCCGAACGCAAGACGCTCGTCGAGCTGATGCCCGATCACGCGTGGTTCGCGGTGCGCATCACGGGCGTGACCGACATCTGGACCATGGCCGCCGCGACCGGCCCGGTCATCGCGCTCGAATCGCCTCGCCCGGGCAAGGGCAAGCAGGTCGGCGCCTACGACTGGCGGCGGGTCTTCCAGCACGAGTACACGCACACCGTCAACCTCGATCTGACCAAGAACCGCATCCCGCACTGGTTCACCGAGGCGAACGCGGTCTACAACGAAGAGGGCCCGTGGGACGAACGCCGCGCCGGGCTGCTCACGCAGGTCATGCAGAACGACGGGCTGTTCGACTTCGAGCGGGCCAACATCATGTTCGTGCGCCCCGAAGAGCCGAGCGACCGCTCACAGGCGTACGCGCAGTCGGCCTGGATGTACGAGTACATGCTCGAACGCTTCGGCAACAACGGCCCGCTGGCGATCATGGCCGCCCACCGCGACGGCGCCACGCAGGACGAAGCCATCCGCGCCGGGCTGGGCATCGAGACCGACGAGTTCATGAGCGACTTCAGCGCCTGGGCGCACGAGCGCGTCGCCGACTGGGGGCTGGCGCTGCCCGAGGGCGTGCCCGACATCAACGCGCTGCGCGTGCGCGAAGCCGCCCGCCTCGCGCGGCCCGACGCCAAGGCGGAAGGGCTCGACGAAGGCGCGTTCGATCTCGATCTCGCCGACGCGTTCGCCGTGCCCAATCTCGCCGAGCTGCCGGATCCCGAGTCGATCGAGCTGACGCCCGAGCTGGTCGATCGCTGGCTCGAGCGGTACCCGAGCCACCCCGAGCTGCTGGCTTGGCGGTGTGCGCACATTTTAGATCGCACCGGCGCGCTGCCGCGGGCCGAGCACATCGAGTGGTTCGAGCGGTACGCGCGGGCGCGGCCCGTCGATCCGTCTCCGCACCGCGTGCTCGCAAAGATGTACCTCGACGGCGTCGGCCGAAAGCTCAACCCGCCGATCGGCCCGGAGGGCGCGATCCCGCATCTGCGCTACCTCGATGCGCGCGAGATCCACAGCCCGGCGTACGCCGTGGAACTCGCGAAGCGCTTCGCGGCGCAGCGCGACTGGGACGCCGCGGTCACCAGCGCCGAGCGCGCGCTCTCGATCGATCCGTTCAACCCCGACATCCGAGAGCTCGCCGCGACCATCGCGCTGCAAGCCGGCGACGCGTCGTCGGCCGAGTGGCACCTCGAAGCGTTGACCATGATCGAGCCCGACCGCGACATCCATCAGCGCCGGCTGGAAGCCCTGCGGGCCCGGCGGTAATCGGCTCAGGCCGGAGCGATGTCGGGCGATGTCTGAATGGTCTCACCCGCACCCAACGACTCGGACGCCAACGACTCCGGGAAGCTCGGCGGGCTGTCGTTCTTAGGCCAGCCGACCCACGACACGAACCGCTCGCGCAGTTGGTCGGCGTAGGTCTTGGGATCGTCGCCCAACGCGCCGGCAGGGATCACCTCACCGATGCGCAGCCGACTGTTGGAGGCCCGCCACAGCGAGGCCCACGCGGGATCGACCTGCGGCGTCCCGTCGATGACAATGGGCAGGACCGATGCGCCAGTCTTGGAGACGATCAGCCCGATGCCTTTCTGGAATGGCATGATCTGTCCCGCGGGGCGCTCGAGGCCGCCCTCGGGGAAGATGCCCAGCACGCCGCCGCCGCGGAGGTGGCGGATCGCTTCGCGCGTCGCGAGCAGGTCGCGCCGGCCGAGCCGATCGACAAAGATGATCCGCGCGTACTTCCAGAACCACTCGAGGCTGCTCGTGCGCATGTCCTCGGCCATCATCCAGCGGATCTCGAACGGGCACACGGACTGGATCAAGATCGGATCGACCCCGGCCGTGTGGTTCGCCAGCACGATCAGCGGGCCCGGGCGGCGCTCGGTCGGGATGCGGTCCCGGCCTTCCACGCGCAGGCGGTGCACCAGCCGGGCATACAGCGCAAACCCGCGGACCACGAGGCCGGTTTCCAGGTCCTCGCGCGGGTTGTCCATGAGCCACCGCACCCCTGCGCACAGCAGGAGCCAGCCGACCAAGCCCGCAATGACCCACACGATCTCGCTCACCGAAGAATGTTAGCGGTCAGTAACGATCCGTCCCGCATTCGGCCCGCATTCCTCCCATAGAACCTTGTGGATCTGTGTTGCGGTCGGCGGCGCCCCAACATCTCCGCCGCGCCTGGCCCGACGGCGCCAAAATCCTAACATGGCAGCACCGGGAGCTTGATCACACGGAGCTCGATCGCATGACCACGGATCTTTGGAGCGAACGGCGGGGTGAAGCCCGCAAACGGGTCGAGCCCCTGCCGGTCCGCATGCGCCCGAGGTCCCTCGACGAGGTCGCGGGTCAGCGGCACCTGCTCGCGCCGGGCAAACTCCTCCGCCGGATGGTGGAGGCCGACGCGATCACCAGCATGATTTTCCACGGCCCGCCCGGCACCGGCAAGACCACGCTGGCCGAGGTCATCGGCGGGCTGACGCGGCGGGTGGTGATCCGAGAGAACGCCGCGGTCATCGGGGTCAAACGCATCCGGGAGATCGTCGAAGCGGCCGACGCGCGGGTCGTGCAGAGCCAGACGCGGACGATCCTGTTCCTCGACGAGATCCACCGGTTCACCAAG
>JBCBZM010000024.1:0-30682 GCA_039815345.1 Planctomycetota bacterium
ACCAGACCCCCGATCCGGCGACCCCGGAGCCGGCACGCCTCGATCTGCCCGCCGGCGTCCTCGCGCTCGCCTTCCCCGGAGCCGGCCACGCCCTGCGAGGCGACCCCCGCCGGGGCCTGCTCATCGCCTTCGGCGTGCTGGGCCTCTTCTTCACCGGCCTCCTCACCGGGGGCATCGACGCCATCGACAGCAAGGAAGACAGCCTCTGGTTCATCGGGCAGGCCTTCGTCGGCCCGATCACCTTCATTGTCGACGGCGTCCACCAACGCGCCTTCAAGGCCTACGACGCCGACGCGCTCCGAGGCCACCTCACCGGCGCTCGCGCGAACCCCCGATCCGGGAACGCCGCGGCGCCCACGCCCCGCGCCGCCTTCCCCGGCGAACGCGCCGAGACCGAGACCATCAACGGCGCCGAGTACCGCGTCTGGACGCCCGCCGACGACCCCAACGCCGCGCCCCCCATGCGTAAGGGCCTGGCCAAGGTCAACGAACTCGCCGCCCTGCTCGTCACGCTCGCCGGCATGCTCAACTTCATCGCCATCCTCGACGCCCTGATCCCCAGCCGGCCGCGGCCCACCCGATCGAAGTCCTGAGCCGCGATCCAACCGTTCGGAGCTACCCTCCCGCGATGCCCCCGCTTCCCGCTTCATTCCTGCTCGCCTGGCGCCCGTTCCTCGACCCGCTCGATCTGCAGGCGCACTGGTTCTGGCTGCTCCCGCCGACGGCCTTCTTTCTCGCCGTCGCCTACCGCGCCGTGCGCATGCCCTCGCTCAAGGGGTACTGGCGGGCCGTGATCTCGATGACCGCGCAGATCATCGTCGCGATCGTCGCCCTCGGCGCCGCCTTCTTCGTCCTCATCGAGTGGCTGCTGCCCATCATCACGCCGATGCGGCCGCTCTAAAGCACAGCTTCCATGAGCCGATAGAGCGAGCCGCTCACAAGTAACTCGACCCCTTCGTCGATCGACCCGCGTCCAGGTTCTGGACCAGGTACCGCAGCGCATCCACTGCATGATCTGGGCCGTCCTTCCGCGGCGTCGGCGCCGACGCGGTCTGCGAGTGGTACCGATACGTCCCCAGCGACTCGATGAGCTTGGCGCACCGCCGATGCACGAACAGCGTCGGCTCGCCCGCCGCCGGCGCCAGCCTCGCGCGCAGCATCGTCAGCCCCTCGACCAACCCCAACCGCCGATCACGCACGCGCAGGCCGAACTCACCGAGCACCTGGACCGGGCTCTTGCCCGTCTGATCGCTGCGCTGCCGACCCGCGGGGTCGACGCCGAGCCACTCGGGCGTCGGCCACTTCGCCTTGCCTCCGCGGTCCGCACCCAGCATCGCCTCGGCGTGCTCGGACACGATCACACCCGAGCGCACGCGCTCATCCACGATCCACAGCCGACCGACCGCATCGAGGCACGCCCACAGCACCACCGTCGGCGAGCGGAACCCGAAATCCATCCCGCCCAGCCACGTCACCGCGCGCTCTTCCGCCGCGAACGGCAGCTCGTCCACCACGTGCACCTGCGGGTCGAACTCGGGCAGCACCGCGTCCGTGCGTGTCGGGCGCTCGCTGAGCATCTCGGCCGACCACGTCGCCGAGCCGACCCGGCCTTTCATCGCGATCGCGTCGTCGATCGACAGATGCCCCCCGCCGCCCGCGCGCTCGCGCTTGGCCACGCCCCGGCACTCGGCCCACAGCGCGCACTCGCGCCCGGCGTCGTCGCGGCACACGCGCGCATCGCCGCACCATTCCAAGACATCAGCGACACCCCAGCGGAACACACGCCGCCTGCCATTGCAGTCACCCTGATTGGCCTCGGCGATCAACCGGTGCATCAGGCCGTACGGCACGTGCATCGTCGAGAGCGCCTCGACCGACCCGCGCACCCGCATCGGCCCAGCCTGCGTCTCGACATCGAGCGACTGCGTCGTGAGCTGCGCCGCCTCCCACACGCTCTCATCGAACAGTTCGACCTCGTCGCACCGCAGTTTCTGCACGCGCGTGCCGCGCACACTCGTGTGTGACTGCGACAGGATCTCCGCTTTCGAGCCGTTCTTGAGCCGCAAACGCTGCTCGGTGATGCGCCCGTCCACCATCGGCGCCAGCGCTTCCTTGGCGAACAGCGCCCGCAGGTGCGCGTACATCCGGCCCGACTGATCCCGCGAGCCGCCGAGCAGCCTGACCTCGATCCCCGGCTTGAAGATCAGGTCCAGCGCCGTCGCCACCGCGCCCATAAACGTCTTGCCGCCGCCGCGGTTGGCCCACACGATCGCGTCCGGACTCAGCCGTGCATCGCCTCCCCACGAGCCGCGGCCCTCGAAAAACACATGGCACAAGTACTCAAACGGCGCCGAGTGCCCGGCGATCAACGCCTCCCGCGGCGCCGCGATGCCGAGCGTGCCCGTCACAAAGCCGTGCAACGCCTCCGGCGTGCGCGGCAGCACCAAGCCCGCGCCGTCACCATCGGAATCACTCTCCGCGCAGTCGGCCACTTCGCCCGCGTCGCGAGCGTTCGCTTCTTCCTTCGTCAATCCGATACCCCCCATCACCCCTGAACTGTCATCCCAGCAAGGCGCCCGTCCCCACGGGCCTCTACTTCGTCTCTTGAGCCTGTCCGGAACCCACCAGCTTCAAGAGCGCCGCCGCGCGCGAACCGCCCATGCCCCGCAACCGACGCAGCACCATCGCGCGCTCCTGATGCGAAAGAAAGAACGTCAACGGCGCCGGCGCCGGCTCGACACACGCCGGGTCCTGTGGCGCCGGCGGACCGGACGAACCGCGTGAGGCCAGTTGTCGTGTCGTCAATCGCTTCCCCGTCATGGCCTCGCTCCCTGTTCTGCCGTTCGGTGCGCATACGCCCGAGGCGCCAGCGCGTCCTCACCCGAGGCGATCGGCGCCAACACCCCGGCCGCGACCGCTGCGATCGGCCCGAGCGGGCCCGCCGCGATCGGACGCGTGCCCTTGCTCGCCCGCGCCCACGTGCGCAGCTCCCGTTGCACCAAGCGCGTGCGCTTGGACTTCGGCCGCGCGGTCCATCGCGCACGCACGCCGGGATCGAGCAGCTTCGTCGGCTCGACGCCCGCCGCGTCGAACGCATCCAACAGCCGCAGGTCCCGCGGCGCCGGCGGCACCACGTACGCACGCATCCCGGCGCGCTCAAAGAACGGGCTGGCCCCGCCCATCGCCGCGAACGCTTCCGTCGCGGGCGTCGCCGCTCGCGACAGATACGCGCGCACCAACGCCGAAGCCACCCCCATCGAGCGGTACCTCGGCTCCACGATCACGCGCGAGATCGTTCGCAGCTCATCGTTCAGCCGGCGCGCATTGAGCCAGCGGTCCGGCGTCTGGTACCGCTTACCCCACGCCATCGGCCTCCACCGCGCGTTCAGCGTCGGCATCGAAACCACCAGCACGCCGACCAACGGCGCCCCCGGCTCGGTCGCGTCCACGGCACGCAGCATCACCGGCGCGCCCGAAGGCCACCGCGCGATCGTCGCCGGCGGGCCGGCGAGGTAGTGGTACCGCGCAAGCCGGTCGTAGTCGCGCCGATCCCCCGGCTCGATTCTCAGCTTCCAACTCGTTCGATCGTCGTTCACGGCGCCCCCAGCTCGATCGTCAGGTCCGGCGCCAGCCAGTCGCCCAGGTCATCGTGCGCCGAAGCGCATACCACGCGCACACCCGGCGATCCCGCGGCCCAACGTCGCACCGAGACCGCCAACGCCCGGGCCGTCACGCGGTCGAGCACGCTGGCGAACTCATCGAATACCAAGGTCCTTACGCCGGAGTTGTCGTCGCGCCCAGCTTGATGGATCGCATCGGCGAGGCGCACGCGGGCGCGTTGGCCTTCGCTCAGTTCGGCCGGCGTGCGCGCCAAGAGCCGCGGCTCACCCAGCCCGGCGCGCGCGAGCGTTGCCAGCGCCGCCGCCATCGGCCCGTCAAAGCGGTCGGCGAGCGTGCGGGTGTCATCCAGAGCCGGCTCATCCGGCTCGATCAGAACGCCGCCACGCCGGTGCACACGGCGCGACAGCTCGGCGAGCACGCTCGACTTCCCCGAGCCGCTCGGCCCGGTGAGCCAGGCGAGCTGCCCCGGCCGGAGCGAGCGATCGAGCTGGCGGGCGTGCGCCCGGGCGGCCGCGCGGATCAGCACACGCGAGGACCCGCGATCGATCCGCAGCCCGAAGACCGCGGCCATGGTGCGCAGCCGGGCCGACGGCCGCGACGTGCACCGCACCGCCGAGCCGGCGTTCGTTGTGAGCGCCGGATTCACGTGCGGGCTCCGGCGGCGTTCGACGCCGAGCGCCGGGCGTCGCGCTCGGCTTCGTACATCGCATGCACGGCGTCGGCGTGGCGTCGGACCGCGTGCAGCGAGAGCTTCAAGTCGGCGGCCGCCTCGCGCAGCGAACGCCCACCCAGCACGCACGCCTCGGCCACGCGTCGGCGGGTCGGCGACCATTCGACCCGGCGACGCGCGACGAACACGTACTGCTCGCTGAGCACCCGCTGCACCAGCCGACGCACGCGACGCCGAAGCGAGCGGGCCGACGTGTTGAGCAGCTCGGCCAGCCCCGAGACCGGCGCGCCCTCCCGATAGACCGATTCGAGCAGCGCCCGGTCGTCCTGAGGCAGGTGCTCGGCTCGGTCGAGCAGCGTCTCCGTCAGCGCCCGCTGACGCCGACGACGCAGATCAGCCGCCTCCGCGGGGTCGAAGCGCTCCGCGCTCGCCGAGTAGGCGGATTCCCTGTTGTGGGCAGGTGATGACCTTGTCGCAACGGGCATTTTGACTCCAAGCTCCGTTCTGCACGGATGCGTGTTGTTTTCTGATGAGAAGACACTACGATGTGCGTTCTCAATATTGTGAACCTCGTGCGCATGTTGTACCGGGTTGCGTACCATCTGCAAGGTATTTGTATGGCATATCCACGAACCGGCGCACGACCCGAGTGGGTCAATGCGAACACGGACCGAAACCCCATGACAAGCGCCCCCGGAACCACGGCCGTTCGACCAAGTACGAACGAATCCCAGCAAACTTCGAGCGCCGACGCCGACTTTGCCGGTCCGTCTCGAACAACACCCGGGATAACCGCCGGGCACGAGGCCGGCGCCGCGACCTGTGCCGTGACCGAGCGCTCACAACGTGACGGCCCACCGACCCCGTCGGGCCCGTCCGAGGCTTCCATGATCGGGCCATTGCTCCGCATCCAACGCCAGGCCCGGGGGCTCTCGCTCAGCGAGATCGCCGATCGCGTGGGGTGCGCCAAGAGCTATCTCTCGGCGATCGAAACCGGTCGTCGACCGGCGCCCCGGGGCGAACTGCTCGAAAGGCTCGAGACGGTGCTTGGCTTCGAGCCGGGTGTGCTCGTCCGGGCCGCGCATCGCGCGGGGCTGCCCGAGCCCCTCCGCCAGGAGATGCAGAACCTCGAGACCGATCGGCGCGAAGCCACCCGCGTTGCCCGCCTGCTTGCCGGCGCGATCGTCGACCAAGACGGCCGGCTCACCGGCGCCCTCGATAAGGCCTACCGCTCCGGCGCGTTGCACCAGTTTGTTGAGCGGTTCATCGCCTCGGACACCGGCGCCGGAACCGATTCGGACGCCGCCAAGCGGGCCGCGGGCGCCGAGCTGGTCGATCTGCCGGTCGAGGTGCCCCTGATCAACTCGGTCAGCGCCGGCTACCCGCGCGAGTTCACCGACCTGGGCTATCCGGCCCGCGTGGCCGACGAGTATGTCCGGTGTCCGGACCTGTCCGACCCCGACGCCTTTGCCGCGCGGGTGGTCGGCGATTCCATGGAGCCGGCATACCACGCGGGCGATGTCGTGATCTTCAGCCCGTCCAAGACGCTCAAGAGCGGGCAGGACTGCTTCGCCCGGATCGAGCCGGACCACGAGACCACGTTCAAGCGGGTGTACTTCGAGCGCGGGGAACGCGGCGAAGAGGTCATTCGGCTGCAACCGATCAACAGCCGATACGCCCCGCGGGTGCTGCCCAGAGAGCGGGTCGCGGGCCTGTACGCCGCCGCGAGGGTGCTGCGGACGCTGCCGTAGACCCCACCTCCGCACCATCGCCGACCTCATGGCCCGCCTGATCCTTGCATCCGAGCCAACCGAAGCCGGGCGGCTTTCGTACACTGTTGTTGATCCGGCGTCGCGCGGGTGGTGGACCCCCGGCGCCGATCTCAGCCGAACGACCCGAGCCTCGAGCGTCCGACGCACCGGACGACCCCGAGCGGAGACCCTTTCCCATGGCCAAGCTGTTCTATTCGCTCGAAGAAGCCGCCCAACGCCTCGGCAAGAGCACCGACGAGATCCAGGAAATGGCCGCGTCGGGCCAGCTCCAAGAGTTCCGCGACCGCGACAGCCTCGTGTTCAAACGCGAGCAGGTCGACCTGCTCGCCGGCAACGGCGGCGGCATCGGCGGGGGCGACCTCGACGGCTCGTCGATTGGTCTCGCTGATTCGGGCATGGGCGGGATCGATCTCGGCTCGCTCTCCGACGCCAGCGGCTCGGGCTCCGGCATGGGCTCCGGGACGGGCATGGGCTCGGGTGAGATCGACGAGAGCCGCGTGCCGCTGGGCGACAGCGACCTCGGCGGACCGCTCGATCTCGGACTCGAAGCCTCCGGCTCGCTGCCGGGCCTGGACCTGGGCGGCGAGAGCAGCATCGGCCTGGGCGGCAGCGCGGCCGCCAGCGGGATCGATCTGGCCGCGTCCGACGCGGGTGGTCTCGACCTCGGCGGATCAGCCCTCGACGGCTCGGAATTGGGCGGCGTGGATCTCAGCGGCGGTTCGGACGCGGGCGCCGGCGACGGGCACTCCACCGGCATCAGCATCTTCGACGCCGACGAGACCGACGACAGCGACCCGGCCGCGCAAACACAGATCACCGACGACATCGGGTACACGCCCGAGTTTGCCAACCAGGACGCCGGCGCCTCGGGCTCGGGCCTGCTCGACCTCACCCGCGAGGCCGACGACACCAGCCTCGGCGCCGACCTGCTCGACGATCTCTACGGCGGCAGTGAGACGATGAGCGAAGACGAAGCCGCCGCGGTCGGCGACGAGTCGGCGCTCTTCGAGTCCACAGGCGCCGAGAGCGACGTCTCGGCCGTGGGCGCCGCGGCCGGCGCAGCCGCGGGCGCGATCGCGTATCAAGAACCCTACGACGGCAAGTGGTCGGGCATCCTCGGCGGCGCCGCGCTGGGCATGACGCTCACGCTCGTGCTCATCTTCAGCCTTGCGGTGCTCTCGGCGGTCAACGCCGGTGGCCCGCTGCTCGAACTCGTCGCGAGCAACCCGTGGATGTACGTCGGCATCGCCGCGGGCGCGATTGCCATCTGTACTGTCGTCGGCATGGTGCTGGGCAAGCGCAACGGCTGAGCGGCGCCTGACAGACCGGCCCGCCCGTTGTCGTCGGCGCACGTCTGTTTGCGGCGTTAGCCGCCGACAGAAACCTCGAGCTCGGCCGAGCGCACGCGGTACATCCCGCCCCGCAGGCCCGCCGCCGCTTGCAGTTGCGGGCAGACCACGTACACCGGGATCCAGCGATCGCTCTGTGCGCGGAACGTGGCGCCGAGCACGCCCGGCGCGTCGATGTGCAACATCGAGCCGTCTTGCGACAACCTCGGCGGCGGTGTTTCGCAGCGCCAGAGTTCGCGCTCGACTTCATCGGCGCCATCGGCCTCATCCCACACCAGGCGGGCGGCGCCCGCGGCATCGAGTTCGAGCGCGAGGATCGCGTCGTGCTCGGCCGAAGCCTGACCCACACGCCAAGTCAACCGCAGCGACCACCCATCGGGCGTCCGTTGGCTGCCCGACCGGTTCGTCTGGGACGGATGGACGCGTGCAAACTGGGTCATTCGTCCTCCGCCAGCCGCAACGCGGCCGATTGAAGGCCCTCGCCCTGCGGGCTCACGAACCGTCCCGCGAGCATCTCGATGGTCTCGAAGAACTCGACCAGATCCTCGAGCCGCTTGTTGTGGGCGGCGACGGCCGGGTCGTCCTGCACGCCGGGCGCCCGCTCACCGGTCAGATCGCGCAGCTCATGGAGCGAGGCGATCATCGGGTCCACCTCGCGCTTCAGGCGTTGGCTGACGATCGCGCGGAACATGGCCCAGATGTCCTGCTCGGCCGCGAAGTACTCCTTGCGGTCGCCCTTGCGGTGAGTCTTGCTGACGATGCCCCAATCGAGCAACGCGCGGAGGCTCATCGAGGCGTTGCCGCGGCTGATGCGCAGGGCGGCCATTACGTCGTCGGTGCAAAGGGCATCGCCCGTGACGTACAGCAGCGCATGGATCTCGGCCATGGTGCGGCTGATGCCCCAGGCGCCGGCCATCTGACCCCACGTGCCCACGAACCGCTCCCGGGCATCGGCCAACTCCGGCGGCACGCCGACCTCACTGCTGGGTGGCGCGTCAAGCGGGGTCACTGGTGGGGTGACGGCTGATGACACGGATGGAGTCACAGACGGGTTGGGCTGCATCGATGAGGCCATGATGCTGAAGTATCGCCTGCCCGACGATCGAAGTCACAGTTATTTCAGAAACATTTGAAATCTTATCGCCGGATGAGGTCCAGCGGAGCCGCCCTTGCGGATCAAGCGGCTGTGGTGGGATCAAAAATGAAGAGGCGGCGGCACGCCGAAGCGAGGCCGCCGCCCTTCCGGGGGCTGGGTTGGGATGTAGCGCGTTGAGGCATAGAGGATAGAGGAGGGCAATATCGAATGCAAACGCCGAACGCACGAATCGCCGGCCGAGCGTCCCATCATGTCCGATTGGCGACGATGCGCAGGACCCCGCCTCTCAATCCGATCGGACACGAGAGAGACCGTGCGTCAGGCCATACGGCGGGTCTCGCCACGCTATGAAAAACGCCCGCGAGAGGCGGGCGTGCGTCGGGCGCTGGGTTGGACGGCCCTCAAATCGAGAGCGGGACGCGCGGCAGCGTGCGTTGGGACCACGCGATCCTGTGTGCGGAACGATTTAGTACGGCACGGGCTCGGGCGTCAGGCGGCTCGGGCGATCGAGCATGAAGAATCGCCCCGCGTCGGCGCGGAGCATGCGGATGTTGGTGTTGGACTGGTACGCCAGCGCGTTGCGCACGTCAGCCGGACGCTTGTTGGTCGAGTACAACTCGGGGGAGAGGTTGTAGCGGATCTTGTTGGCGTCGCCCTCGGTCGACTTCGGGCCGCTGTACAGGCAGCCGGTCGAGACCGTCGCGGCCACGCCGAGCGCGAGTGTCAGAGCGATCCGAGTACGGGTTCGAGTCATTGTGTAGATCATGCGGGTCTCCAAAGAGCTGCGGACGGCGAGGCATTCGAGCCAGCACAAGATCGGCGATCGCTGCGACGCTTCTCTCATGATTCGCTCGGCCCCGGGCTTCCGGTTCCGTCGGCCGATCCGACCGGGCGCTCCACCTTGGCGTCCGATCTCGGCGTTGCGTTGGCGCGGGCGGGCCATGGGCCCGGACTCCGCGCGGGCGTGAGTGTAGCGAAACCGGGGCGTGTGTGACGGACGCCGGGGCGGCAAACGGACTACGGCGCGCTGGAACGTCACAACCCGGACCGATTGGACGCCGCTTGCGGGGTGTGTTGGACTAGGCTGGCATTGACACGCGGCCCGTGGCGGCTGCTCGAAGGATGACGGCGGTATATTGCCTGAACCTTTGCTGACCCCCCCTGGGAGCCCACGCTTCCGGGCGATGGCCGAGCCGCACCGATTCGACCGAGGTCGAACCGGGGGCGGAGGGCCGGGCCCCGGGACACGGGCGCCCCCCTAGAGGCGCCGGGTCGGGCTCGCCGTTTCGAGCAGCCGCCACGGGCAGCGAGCCGCACGCCAGACAAGCCCGGTTGCAGGGCTCGGCCGATGAGCGCCGATGTCTCTGGTTATCGGACGGTCCGGCCGAACGACCCGTCCAGTACACGCCCTGTCCGGCAGAAGATCGGGATTGCGGGTTTCCTGCCTTGGCGCCGGACCCCTTAGACCCGACGTTTAGTGCATGGATGCCACCTCTGCCGCTTCTGAAGCTGTTGTTCGCACGCAGTACGCCGTGGCCCGCAAGACGCTGGACGTTGCGCGGGAGCAGGGCGATGCGGTGGTCGAGCTGATCCGTTCGGCTGGGGCCGCCGGAAATCCGTCGAACGGCTCGGTCGCGCCGCCAGAACAGGGCGGCGCCGGCCGGCTGGACGTCACGGCGTAAGCCCGGCCTCTCCCACCACCGGCCCACGCTGTCACTTCGGCAGCGGCTGACCCCGAATCTCCGAATCCTGACGCAGCCCACCCGCCCGGAAGCCCTTGACGCGGGCTTGGAGGCGGGCTTTGTGCCGTCCTGATTAGGCGCCGGGCTTGCAACCAAACCCCCGGCCGATCGGCATGATGCCGGGTCGGCGGAAGGGGGTCTTTGCCTTGCGTCCGGATCGATTCACCACGCTCGCTCAGCAGTCACTCGCCGATGCTCAGTCCTTGGCGTCGCGCCATCGCCACCCGGAGTTGGTCGGGCTGCACTTGTTATCCGCGTTGCTCGAGGATCGCTCGGGCCCGGTCGCGTCGGTCCTGCCTCGGGTGGGCGCCGACGTGGATCGCATCGCCAAGGTGGTCGCGTCGGAACTCGAGAAGCTGCCGACGGTCGACGGCGGGCAGCCCGCGGGCGGCCGAGAACTGAACGAGATCATGACCAAGGCCGACGCGGCCGCGCGGAAGATGCAAGACGCGTACGTCTCCAGCGAGCATCTGCTGATTGCGCTGGCCGAGGCGCGGGGCGGCGCGCACGACGTGCTCGATGTCTTGGCCGTCACGCCGAAGGCGCTGCGCGACGCAATCGCCCAACTCCGCCAGGCCAGCGGGGTCGAGTCGATTCAAGACGCCGACGCGGAGGCGAGCTACGAGGCGCTCAAGAAGTACGCGATCGACCTGACCGAGAAAGCCCAGCAGGGCAAGCTCGACCCGGTGATCGGACGTGACGACGAGATCCGCCGAACGATGCAGGTCCTCAGCCGGCGTACGAAGAACAACCCGGTGCTGATCGGCGAGCCCGGTGTCGGCAAGACGGCGATCGCCGAGGGGCTCGCGCTGCGCATCGTGCAGGGCGATTGCCCCGAGGGGATGCGCGGCAAGCGGATCATGGCGCTCGACGTGGGCCAACTCCTCGCGGGCGCGAAGTACCGGGGCGAGTTCGAGGAACGGTTGAAGGCCGTGCTGCGCGAGACGCAAGCGGCGGACGGCGAGGTCATCCTGTTCATCGACGAGCTGCACACGATCATCGGCGCAGGCGCCGCCGAGGGCGCTGTCAGCGCGGGCAACCTGCTCAAGCCCGCGCTGGCGCGCGGCGAGCTGCGCTGCATCGGCGCGACCACGCTGGACGAGTACCGCAAGCACGTCGAGAAGGACGCCGCGTTCGAACGGCGGTTCCAGCCGATCTACGTCGACCAGCCGAGCGTCGAAGAGACCGTTGCGATCCTGCGCGGGCTCAAGGAGCGCTACGAGGCGCACCACGGCGTCGCGATCCGCGACGAAGCCCTGCTCGCTTCGGCGAACCTGTCCAACCGGTACATCGCCGATCGGTTCCTGCCCGACAAGGCGATCGATCTGGTCGACGAAGCGGCAAGCCGACTGCGCATCGAGAACGACAGCATGCCGACCGAGCTGGACGAACTTCGCCGTCGGATCATGCAGATCGAGATCGAGCGCGAAGCGGTGAAGATCGGCAAGGGCGAGAACACCGAAGACAAAGAACTCTCGCGCCTGGAAGCCGAGCTGGCCGAGTTGCAGGAAAAGAACAACGCGCTCACCGCGCGGTGGGAAGCCGAGAAGCAGGAACTGGGCTCGGTCAGCGCGATCCGGGACAAGATCGAGCACAAGAAGATCGAGCTTGAGCAGGCGCAGCGCCGGGGTGACTTTGAGTCGGCCGCGCGCATCCAGCACGGGGACATCCGTGACTTGGAAGGCGAGCTCGAGCGCGCGGACACGGCGATCGCCGAGCGTCGCGCCCGCGGCGACATGATGGTCAAGGAGGAAGTCGACGCCGAGCAGATCGCCGAGGTCGTGGGCCGGTGGACGGGCATCCCCGTGTCGCGGCTCGTGGAGACCGAGCGCGACAAGCTCGTGCGCATGGAGGACCACCTGCGCGATCGGGTGATCGGTCAGGACGACGCGTTGCGCGCCGTCGCCGACGCGGTGCGCCGCAGCCGCGCGGGCCTGAGCGACCCGAACCGGCCGATCGGCAGCTTTTTGTTCCTGGGCCCGACGGGCGTGGGCAAGACCGAGACCTGCAAGGCGCTGGCGCAGTTTCTGTTCGATACCGAGGACGCACTGGTGCGGATCGACATGTCCGAGTACATGGAGAAGCACGCGGTGAGCCGGCTGATCGGCGCGCCCCCCGGCTACGTGGGCTATGACGAGGGCGGCGCGCTCACCGAAGCCGTCCGCCGGCGCCCGTACTGCGTCATCCTCATGGACGAGATCGAGAAGGCGCACCGGGACGTGTTCAACGTGCTGCTCCAGCTCCTCGACGACGGGCGCCTGACCGACGGGCAGGGGCGGACGGTCGATTTCAAGAACACCATCGTGGTGATGACCAGCAACATCGGCAGCCAGCGCATCCAGGAAATGACCGAGCGCGGCGCCGAGGACTGGGAAATCGAGGCGGCGGTGCGCGATCTCATCCGCCGCGGCCCGGGCATGGACCTCGAAGGCAAGGGCCTCAGCCCCGAGCAGATCATGGAAAAGGGCGAGATGAACGCCCGCCTGCGCTTGGACCCGCACGAGGGGTTCATGCGGCCCGAGCTGCTCAACCGCATCGACGAGACCGTGGTCTTCCATCAGCTCAAGAAAGACCAGCTCATGCCGATCGTGGACATCCAGCTCGAACGCCTCCGCGCGCGGCTGGCCGAACGGGATCTCAAACTCGAGATCACCGACGCGGCGAAACAGCGGCTGGCCGAGGAAGGCTGGGACCCCGCCTTCGGCGCTCGGCCGCTGAAGCGCACCATCCAGCAGCGCCTGGAGAACGCGCTGGCGACGCGCCTGCTCGACGGCGGGTTCGAAGGCACCGACACGATCCGTATCGATGTCGCGGGGTCGACGTTCACGTTCGAGACCTAATGCGACCGGGTCACGAGTCGGGCCGTTTGGTCAGGACATCTGGAGCCGAGCCGTTACCAACGTCCGGTATGGGCGCCATCGTCAAAGCCCGGTAGTTTTCTCTGGTTCATACGCCGTGAAAACGGGAACCGTCTGTCACGCCCGTTCGTATGGAATCCCGGTCAATGAGGGGCCGCTTCCGAGAGCGAACCCGAGGCACGGAAGCGTGCCAACCGACCAGGCGGATCCGAGGCCGGATCGACCGGCAAACCGCCACCGAGATCACCGGCGCATACGCCGCGATTCTCATCCGTCGCCGTCCTGCGCGTTCCGCGTCTGGGCGACCCGAGGCGACAACAAGTGACGATCGATCGGCGTCATAGACCGCCCTCGCGATCGTTGTGTTGACGTACACCCGGTAGCCCGGTTGTTCGTGAGTGTCGGTGTGGATTTTTGGTCTGGGGTGACGGGTTTGGATTGTGGGTCTGGGATCGTGCGTCGTGCCCTTCGGGGGTGATGGGCACGCGCACGAACTCAGACAGACCCGCAGAGTTCACGGCTTGATCCGGTGCTCGCTTCCGGATCGGTGCACGAAAGGAACACACGCGCGGGGGGGTAGAGAGTGATCGGCGGGCGTTGAACGCCGACGCCCGCCGATCGCCCCCCCACACTGAGACCTGCTTACGAGCATGTCCTGCGATACGAACGAGGCCCGGGCGCCCGAGCCCGCGCCGGCGAACGGGGAAAGCCCCACGAAGAGGTCCGCCCGCTGGGGAGAGAGAGGGCGCCTCGCTGGAGGAGACAGGCGGCCGATGCGTCCGGACTTGGTCAGCCGGGCGCGCGTGCATCGGTCGCCGTCGGCGGGTCGCCGCTTCATTGCAGCGGCCCGCCCTTCACAGGCCTCGGTCGTGTTGATCGCGACCCGGGCGCCAACAAGCTCCCGCCCAGGGGAAGTCGGGGTGTGCCCGCCTTCTTCTTAGTCGGCCCCGGAGGCGCGCTCCGCACGAGCGCCCCCGGGGCCGCTTCACGCGCCGAAGACCCCACGCTCCCGTTCGGTCGCTAGCCTTCGGGCATGACGCCCGACCCCAACGCCCGGCCCGAATCCCCAAGCGTCTTTCTCAACGGCCGATTCCTGACGCGCGCCGAAGCACAGGTCTCCGCATTCGATGCCGCGGTGCAGCACGCGGTGGGGTTGTTTGAGACGATGACCGCAGCCGTGCGCGCGCGCGGCGAGCCCCAAATCCCCAGGCTGTGGCGCCATCTGGACCGACTGGCCGATTCGGCCCGCGAGTTGGGCCTGACCGAGTCCCTACGGACCGACGCGCTCGCCGACGCCGCGATTGAGACCTGCCGACGCAGCGGGCTGTTGAACCATTCCGACGCCCGCGCTCGCGTACGTCTCACCATCACAGGCGGCGACCTGAACCTGCTCCAAGCCCAAGCACGGAGCCAGGTCGACCCGACCGTGCTGATCACCGCCCAGCCCGCCACGGCCTACCCCGACGCGATGTTTGAGACGGGCGTGCGCGTCGCGATCGCCGACCTCAAGGTCAACCCGCTCAATCCGTTCGAGGGGCACAAGACGCTGAACTACTGGCCCCGCCTGCGCGAGCTGCAACGCGCCGGCGCCAAGGGCGGCTCCGAAGCGCTGGTCTTCCAGGTCTCCAACCACCTCGCCGGCGGCGCCGTCTCCAACGCGTTCGTCGTCAGCGAAGGCCGACTGATCACGCCCGTGGCGCAAGGCGAAGAGTCCATGGTCGGCGGCGCCGGCGCGCTGCCGAGCCCCGTGCTGCCGGGCGTGACGCGGGCGGGATTGATTCAGTGGGCCCATGACCAAGGGATCGAAGTCGAACGCCGGATGGTGACGATCGACGACGTGCTCGGCGCCGACGAGCTGTTGCTCACCAACTCAAGCTGGGGCGTGCTGCCGGTCGTGGGCGTGGAAGCGGAGACCATCTCCGACGGCGCCGTGGGACCGATCACGAAGCGGGCGGTCGGTTGGTGGCGCGAACAACTGAGTGATCACTCTAGCCACAACTCGAACTGAAAGGCCGACCCATGATGTTCACGACCACGGCTGCCGCCGTTCTTGGAGCTTCGATGATGATGTCCAACGGGCTGCCCGGCGGTGACGCCCCGCGTGCGCAGCAGGCCGACACGTTTGAGCGCAAAGTCACGCGGACGCACACACTGCGCTATCTCATCTCGCTGCCCGAGGGGTACGAGCAAACCGACGAAGCCGTGCCGTTGTTGCTGTTCCTGCACGGGGCCGGCGAGCGGGGCGACGACCTGAGCAAGGTCCGCGCGTGGGGGCCGCCCAAGAAGATCGACGAAGAGCCCGAATGGGCCGCGTCGTTCCCGGCGATCGTGGTCTCGCCGCAATGCCCGGAGGGTGAGCGGTGGCAGACGGCCACACTGCTCGCGCTCCTGGACGAGATCGAAGAGAACTACCGCGTGGACCCGGACCGCGTGTACGTCACGGGCTTGTCGATGGGCGGATACGGGACGTGGGCGCTGGCCGAGGCGGCGCCGGAACGCTTCGCGGCCATCGCGCCGGTCTGCGGCGGGTACCCCTACCTCGCGCTGGCGGCGCCGCGGCAGATCAGCGGCTTGCCCGTCTGGGCGTTCCACGGCGACGAGGACGACGTGGTGCCCGTGACCGAGACCACGGACATCATCGAAGCGTTGCGCAACGCGGGCGCCGACGAGAACACCGTCCGCATGACGATCTACGAAGGCGTGGGCCACGGCTCGTGGATCCCCGCGTACGCGACGAATGAGCTGTGGACCTGGATGCTCGCGCAACGGCGAGAGCGGTAGCCCGTCACCGTCGCTCAATAACGCGCACGTTCTCGCGGCCTTCGATGTCTTTCGCCCGGCGGCCGAAGGCGCCGCCGATTGCGGCTCGTGCCCGGCGGAACAAGCCCCAGCCCGCGAAGGCGACCGCCGCCAGCAGCATGGCCGGGATCAGGATCAGCAGCATCAGGAGCGTGAGGACGAATCCCACAGCGATCGCCAGCAGCAGGCCGAAGCGGGCCATGGGCGAGGCCGAGCCGGACGCCCAGACCACGCGGGCGCGCTGGCGCACGGCTGAGCGGGGGTCGAACTGGCCGCCGAAGGGGTCCATCGGCAGATGCTACGGAACCCGGCGGCCGCACTTGCACGCGGCAGGTTGTTGATGACCTGTTGGTGGCCTGCATGTGACACGCTGGATCGCGACGATGCCTCTTGCTCGGCGGTCTTCGACGCGAGATGATGCAGGTTGGCGGAATGCGGCCTACTACAAATAGTTGTTTACAAGCCTGCTCACCCTGTATCTGGGTGTTTGGAGATGGATTGATGACGGCGCACGCCACCAGCAACGAGACAACCCCCCGATCTGGCGGCTTCGCGCACCTGCACCTTCACACCGAGTACTCGTTGCTCGACGGCGGCAACCGAATCGATCGGCTGATCGCCCGCATCGCCGAGTTGGGCATGGACGCGGTCGCGATCACGGACCACGGCAACATGTTCGGCGCGGTCCACTTCTACGAGCACTGCAAGCGCGCGGGCATCAAGCCGATCCTGGGCGTCGAGGCGTACGTGTGCGCCCCCGATCGCCCACGGCAGGACCGCACGTACACCGGCGTCTCCGACGGCGGGTACCACCTCGTGCTGCTGGCCGAGAACCGGACCGGGTGGGACAACCTGATGGTGCTCTGTTCCGAGGCGTACCTGACCGGGTTCTACTACAAGCCGCGGATCGATCGGGCGTTGCTCGAACAACACTCGGCCGGCCTGATCGCGATCAACGGGCACCTGGGCAGCGAGATGGGCGAGCACCTGCTCGCGTTCGAGCGCACGAAAGAGCAAGCCAAGTGGGACGCCGCGGTTGAGTCGGCCGAGTGGCACGCGCGGGTCTTCGCCGACGAGGGCACGGGCCCACGGTTCTTCGTCGAGCTCCAGCACCACGTCGACGAGCAGATCGCGATCAACCCGCACCTGATCAAGCTCGCGCGGGACCACGGCTACCCGCTCGTGGGCGACAACGACGCACACTTCCTCAAAGCGGAAGACCACGACGCGCACGACACGCTCATCTGCATCTCGACCGGCAAGGCCAAGAGCGACACGAAACGCATGATCTACACGCCCGAGCTCTACGTGAAGAGCCCCGAGCAGATGCGCGAGCTGTTCGAGCGCGAGTGGAAAGAAGCCGGCGTCGAAGCGATGGATAACTCGGTCGAGATCGCCGAGCGCTGCGACGTGGAGCTGCCGATCGGCGAGAACCACGCGCCGGTGGTCGTCGTCAAGGCGCGGCCGAAGAAGACCCTGCCCAAACACAGCGACCCGGCCTTTGCCGGCGACCTGACCGCATGGTTCAAGGCGTTTTGTGCCGAGTTCGAGCTCGAACCCGCCAACGACCCGGATCTCGATCAGGCCTCGCTGAAGAAAGACTGCGACAAAGCGCTGCGTCTGCTGTGCGAGGCGGGCATGGTCTGGCGGTACGGGCCGGAGATCACCAAGCATCGGCACGAGTTCATCGAAGGCACCGACGAAGCCGCCAACGCGCGCGAGGCAAACGGCATCGACGCCGCCGGCTTCGACAAATGGGCCCGGCTGAACCGCGAACTGAAGATCCTCGCCGACAAGCTCATTTCCGCGTACTTCCTCATCGTCTGGGACTTTGTGAACTGGGGTCGGCAGCGCGGCATCCCGGCGAACGCGCGTGGCTCGGGCGTAGGCACCATGGCCGGTTTCGTGCTGGGCCTTTCCAACGCCTGCCCGGTCGAGTACGGATTGCTCTTCGAACGCTTCACCGACCCCGACCGCACCGAATACCCCGATATCGATATCGACCTGTGCCAAGACGGCCGAGCCGAAGTCATCGACTACGTGCGGCACAAGTACGGGCACGTGGCGCAGATCATCACGTTCGGCACGATGAAAGCCCGCGCGGCCGTGCGCGATGTGGCGCGCGTGCTGGAGGTGCCGCTCGCCCGCGCCGACCAGATCGCCAAGGCGATCCCCGAAGAGCTAAACATCACGCTCGACAAGGCGCTCGCGCAGGACCCCGATTTCAAGAAGCTCGTGGAGAGCGACCCCGAGGTGCAGCGCGTCATCGCGAACGCGCGCGTGCTGGAAGGCCAGGCAAGGCACTCGTCGGTGCACGCCGCGGGCGTGATCGTCGCGACGCGGCCCTTGCAAGAGATCGTGCCGCTGTACAAGCAGCCGGGCGCCGAGGACCACGAGATCGTCACGCAGTGGGACGGGCCCACCTGCGAGAAGATGGGCCTGCTCAAGATGGATTTCCTGGGCCTCCGCACGCTCTCGGTCATCGAGCGCGCCAAGGCGTTGATCGAGGAAACGCTGGACGATGCGGCGGTATGGGCGGGCGTCGGCCGGGCGGCCGAACTCGATCTACCCGGCCCGAAGCGCGGCCCGCACCCGCTCGATCTCGAGCGCCTGACCTACGACGACCCGCGCGTCTTCGACCTCTTCCAACGCGGCGATACGACCGGCGTGTTCCAGTTTGAATCCGGCGGGATGCGGCGCCTGCTCGTCGAGATGAAGCCCGACCGCCTCGCCGACCTCATCGCAGCCAACGCGCTCTTCCGCCCCGGGCCGATGGACCTCATCCCCGATTACAACAAACGCAAGCACGGCACGGACGAAGTCCCCAAGGTCCACCCCATCGTCGATCGGTTTACTGAAGAGACCTACGGCGTCATGGTCTATCAGGAACAGGTCATGCAGATCGTGCACGAACTCGGCGGCATCCCGCTGCGCTCGGCGTACGCGCTGATCAAGGCGATCAGCAAGAAGAAGGCCAAGGTCATCGACGCCAACCGCCCGCTCTTTGTCGAAGGCGCCGGCGAACAAGGCCTCGCCAAGAAACAGGCCGAGGAACTCTTCGAGCTGATCCTCAAGTTCGCGGGCTACGGCTTCAACAAGAGCCACTCGACGGGCTACGCGATCGTGGCGTACCAGACCGCGTACCTCAAGACCTTCTTCCCCGCGCACTACATGGCCGCGTTCCTCACCTTCGAAAGCCAGGCGCAGAAGGTCGCGGACTGGATCCCCTACCTGGACGACTGCCGCCGCACGCGCTCGATCGACCCGGCGACGGGCGCGACGCTGCGCGCGGGCATCGAGGTGCGCCCGCCCGAGATCAACCTGAGCCGATCCGACTTTGCCGTGGTCTACGAGCAAGATGAGCCGCGGGACGCGCACCACGGGCACATCCGCTTCGGCCTCAAAGCGATCAAGGGCGCGGGCGGCAAGGCGATCGAGGCGATCATCTCCGAGCGCGAGCCGACCGATGACGACGGCGCCGCTAAAGAAACCGTGCCGTACAAATCGCTGTACGACTTCTGCGAGCGCATGCCCCCGGGCGCGGTCAACAAAGCCACGATCGAGGCGCTGATCAAGAGCGGCGCCTTCGACGCGACACACTCACGCGACGAGCGCGCGGCGATGGTGGCCACGGTCGACGCGGCCGTGAGCGCGGGGCAGAAAGTCGCAGCCGACAAGCAGGCCGGCCAGAACGTGCTCTTCGGCGGCGGCGAGGACGCCGAAGCCGCCGACACGCCCGAGCCGCCGCTCGCCAGCGCGCCGCCGTGGACCGAGGCGGAAACGCTCAAGCAAGAGAAAGAGACGCTGGGCTTTTACGTGTCCAGCCACCCGCTGGACGAATGGGCGCCCTGGGTCAACGCCGTCGCGACTCGGAAAGTCCAGTCGCTCAAGACGTGCGCACAAGACGAACGTGTCATCGTCGGCGCCATGACCCAGAGCGTGCGCACGATCGTGATGAAGGCCGGGCGCAATGCCGGCCGCAAGATGGCGATCGTGACGATCGAAGACACCGCCGGCACCGCCGACGTGGTGCTGTTCGCCGACGCCTACTCCAACTACCACGAGGTGCTGACGAGCGACGAGCCATTCTTCGTGCTGGGCCGGGTCGATCACTCCCGCGGCGAGCCGCAGGTCATCGTGGAGGCGTTGGTGCCGATCTCAGGAACCCCGCTCACCGGCGGCCGACTCACGCTCGTGATCGACGAAGCCCGACTCGAAGCGACCGGCGAGAACCCGGGCCGGGCGCCCGAGGTGCTGGGCGAACTGAAGGCCCTGATCGATCGGCACGCACTGGCCGAACGCGAGGCGGCGGTCGCCAACGACGAGGGCGTCCCCGCGGGCCTCGAACTGGTGGTCGCCACGGCCAAGGGCACGGTCCAAGTCACCCCCGGCGGCGTCACCCGCGTCCGCCTCGGCGCGGGCCTGGTCAAAGAGGCCGCGGGCCTGCTGGGCGAGCACGGGACGCGGGTTCAGGGCAAATGGGCGTTTGAGGAAGACGACAGTCGGCGACGGAAGTATCAGAGGGGGTAATCCGTGTTTAAGCACATGCTGGCTCCTTTTTACTATCAAAATACGAACAAACAAGGGCACAATCTTGACATTTCCGTTGTTCAAATGTCAATAATATCAAAAAATTGCTTTTTTGGTATCTCAAAGCTCAATGATTGAACATGCAGCCAGAGACCTTCTCGACGGGATCCCCCGGGGAACTCGTTCGCATCACGTTCGATGAGCCTCGACGCATTGGGGAGCGAGCTGTTCCAACAAGGCTGGATGGCTGGTCTTTTGTGCCGGCCCCGTTGCGAGAGGCCGCCCCCACGGCATCGGATCTGGTCTCGTTAATGAATGCCGTAGCGGACGCGGCAACCGCTGTCGGTCGGCTCGACGGAGCAACGACCGGGCAGTCGGTAAACGTCAATCCATCGCTACTCGCTCGGCCGCTGCGCACAAGGGAAGCTCAGGCATCTTCCGAGATCGAAAATACGATCGCGAGTGCAAAGGAGATCGCGCTCGCCGAGATGGACTATTTGTTCGACCGAGAGGATCCACGAGAGGTTGTCCGATATCTCCACGCGCTCAGCCATGGCCTCGATTCGAGCTACGGTCTGCGAGGTGTACTTGTCCGAGAGATGCACAGCGTCTTGGTCACCGACCCGAGCAAGACGCCAGGGAAGTATCGCGACGGAACCGTCTACATCGGCAACGACCGCAGTGGCTTCCGATTGGCCCGATTCGTTCCGCCGCCCCCGGATCGAGTCCAGCCGCTCATGGATGAGCTCTTTGATTTCATGGAGAGCCCGCCACCCGACCTGCATGTACTACTACTGATCGGCATGTGTCACTATCAGTTTGAGACGATTCACCCGTTTCGCGACGGTAACGGACGCATCGGGCGGCTCCTCATCATCCTGTCGCTCTGTCGCAGTGACCTGTTGAGCGAGCCATTGATCTATCCAAGTGCTTACTTCGAGGCGCACCGCCAGGAATATTACGACGCACTCCACCGGGTGAGCACGCACGGAGATTGGAGGACCTGGTTAGAGATGTTTCTTGAAGCGGTGCGCTCGCAGGCCGCCGACGCTCTCGATCGGCTCAACGAACTGAGTGGGTTGCGAGACCGCTTTCTGAGCCTGACAGCCGACGAGGGAAAGTCACAGCGGTTCGTCCAACTGATCGACCTGCTTTTCGAAGCGCCTGCTGTCACCGTGAAGTCGGTGAGCAGACGTATCGGCAGTTCTGTGAACACAGCACGCAGCTACATCGAACTGCTCGAACGAAAGGGCGTTTTACTTGAGGCCACAGGTCGCAAGAAGGATCGAGTGTATGTGGCGCCCGACATCCTTGACATCATCGATCGCGACTAAGCGCGACTAAGAATATGAGCCCCACCGCGTCTTCAGCCGGTGCTCCACATGCAGCAGATCAAGCACCTTCCCCACCGTGAAGTCGATCACCTCCTGCACCGTCGTCGGGCCGAGGTAGAAGCCCGGGTTGGCCGGGGCGATCACGGCGCCGGCGAGCGCCAGCGTCCGCATGTTCTCGATATCGATCAGGTTGACCGGGCTCTCGCGGTGGACGACCACGAGCGGGCGGCGTTCCTTCAGCGTCACCATCGCCGCACGGGTCAGCAGGTTCGAGCCCGCCCCCGAGGCCATCGCACCCAGACTCGTCGAGCTGCACGGCACCACCGCCATGCCGTCGTGCAGGAAGCTGCCGCTGGCGATGACGGCGCCGACGTCTTTGTTGGGATGACAGATCAGCCGCGAGCGGCAATCGGCGCCCGCGTCGCTGCCGGCCAGCCCCGGCAGCAGGTCCTCGAGCGTGACGCGCTTGATGCCCGCCTCATCGAACAGAAGCCGCTGGCCGTACTCGCTGACCACGGCGTGGACCTCGGCCCCCGCGAGCAGCAGTTGTTCGAGCACGCCCAGCGCGTAGGCCGCGCCCGAGGCGCCGGAGACACCCACCACAAACGTCCGTCCGCGGCAGGTCTCCGGCGGGCGCCGATGGGACGCGGGCTCGGGCTGATACGGGTTCCGCAAGCCGGGCGGGCGATTGTCGCTCGCGGGCGGCTCGGAAGCGGGCGGGTTCGTCGCGGGCTGGCTGGGCACGTTGGTTGAGGGCATAGAGAGAATCCTTGGTCGGGTTAGCGGGTTGGGTCGGCATTCGTTTCGTTGCGATCGGGCGATTGGTGTCAAATCCGCGCCCGCAGCGTGGCCGCGGCGTCGCGATCGTTCCGTGGGTGTCGTACAGTGGCGGGTCTGATAAAACTGCCTTGCTGCTCACTCAGTCACCCCATCGCGGCCCGATCGGCCGCGGACGCTCGGAGTCTTCGATGCCTCACCGCCTCAGCCGTCCTGTCTGCTTTCTGCGTCGATCGGCCTTGTGCGGGCTGATCGCCGCCGCCGGGCTGACCGGGTGCAACGTCAGCTACGAAACCTACCCGAGCGACGGAGCCCCGCGTCTCCAGAACGCGAACATCGGCGCGATCCGCCCGGCGAGCGCCGCGGCCGTGCGCGCCGTCGCCAGCCAGGGCCCCCGCGGGTCGGACGGCTCGTTCGCCGTGAACCTGCCCGAGGGCATGAGCACCCGCTCGCGGCTGGAGGTCACCGACCTGATCGGGACCGACGCCGAGACGGTGAGCCAGGCGAACTACCGGGCCGTGCCGGTCTACCACGTCGGCCGGGTCTGGGTTCGCGGCGCCGACGCGACGGTGGACGTGCTCGTGCCGCGGGACGCGGGCGTCGACCCGACCCAGCAGGACCGCCACGACTACGACGGGTACACGGTCTATCTGAAGGGCGGGCTCAAGCCTTGGCGGGTCGATCGCTTCCGCCGATGGCTGCCGGGGACGCTGGATGTCCCCGCGTTGGCCTTCGGGCCGGAGACCGACGCTGCGGCTGCTCCGATGAACGAGCCAATGGACTTCTCCGACGACGGCGCCCCCCCCAGGCCGGCCGAACGGGATCTGCGCGGGACACAGACGCCCACGCCGGCCGAGTTCGAAGCCCAGGGCCGAGACGCGTACGAAGCCGAGCGCGAGCGGGCGTTGCGGGAGAACTTCCGCCCGGCGCCCGCCCCGGCGCCGCAGAGTCCCCCGCCTCAGTACCAGCCGCAGTGGGCGCCCGCCCCGGTGGCGCCGCGGCGACAGGAGCCGCAGCCTTCGTTCCAAACGCAGCCGCAGTTCGAGCCGCCGGCCGACCCGGCATTGCAGGCGCCGGCGACGGGCGGGAATCCGTGGATCGAGGAGAACATCGACCGCGTGCGGCCTTCGCAGGAGACCTGGCGCGCGATCGAGCAGGCGGGCGCCGATACCCAGCCGAGCGGAGCTCAGCCGATCAGCCCCCCGCCAAACCAACAGCCCGCCCAGCAGCCGGCCGCTCAGCCGGCGCCGGCGAACACGCTGCCGCCGCCCCCGGCGCCTTCGTCCAATCAATCCAACCTTCCGCCCCGGTACGTGCCGGGCGAGGGCTAAACTCGCGCCGATGGCCTCGGCGATGACCCACCCAAGCACCACCGCACAGACCGCGCCCGCACAGACCACAGCCGGCCCGGCTGCGTCCGGAGCGGGCGACTTTATGACGTCGGGCGATCTGCTCGGCCTGCGCGGTCTGCCGCGGGACGCGATGCTGCAACTGCTTCGCCGAGCGCGGGCGCTTGCATCTCGCGCGGGCCGAGCGACCGCGAAGGCCCAAGCCGCGACGCCCGAGATACCGACACTCGCCGGCAAACTCGTAGCAACGCTCTTCTTCGAGCCCTCGACGCGGACGCGTGTGAGCTTCGAGATCGCGGCCAAGCGGCTGGGCGCCGAGTGCGTGCACGCCGGCGGGCCGGGCGCCTCGGTGAGCAAAGGCGAAACCATCGCCGAGACCGCGCGCACGATCGATGCGATGGGACCGGACGCGATCGTCGTGCGGGCCGAGCCCGCGGGCGCGGCGTCGATGGTCGCGCGCACGCTCGACGCCACCACCCACGGCGGCCGCGCCCGGATCATCAACGCCGGCGACGGCCGACGCGCCCACCCGACCCAGGGCTTGCTCGATGCACTCGCGCTGGCCGACGCGCTCGACCGAGCCGACGGCGCCCTCGACGGCGTGCATGCGATCATCGTGGGCGACATCGCCAACTCTCGCGTCGCGCGGTCCGACATCTACGCGTTCACTACGCTCGGCGCGCGCGTCACGCTCGTCGGCCCGCCGGGGCTGGCGCCGAACGCCATGGCGAGGCTGGCGCCGAACGTCCGCGTGACGCACGACCTCGACGAAGCGCTGGCCGATGAGCCCAACGCGGTGCAGGCGCTGCGTGTGCAGTTCGAGCGTCGCGCGTCGATCGCATCGCCCCGCGCGTACCGCTCGGCTTACGGGCTGACGGACGAACGGGCCTCTCGTTTGAAAGCCGGCACGGTCATCATGCACCCGGGGCCGGCGAACCCGGGGCTGGAGATCGACCTCAACGTGCTGACGGGCGCGCACGCGAACATCCGTTCGATGGTTTCGGCGCAGGTGGCGGCGGGCGTCGCCGTGCGCATGGCCGTGCTGGAACAGGCGCTCGGCGCCGCGACCCCGAGGGGCGACGCATGAGCCACGACCACAGCGATGCGCACACCGAGGGCGAGCCGACGCGCTTGCCGACCGACACCGACGACGGCCTGCTCGTGATTTTCAGTGGTCCCAGCGGCGTCGGTAAAACAACCATCACCCGGGGTGTCGAACGCCGCGTGCCCGACGCGGTGTTCAGCGTCAGCGCCACCACCCGCGCCAAAACCGACGCCGACGTGGACGGCGTGGACTACCGCTTCATCGACGAGACCGAGTTCGACACGATGATCGCCGAGGACGACTTTCTGGAATGGGCCGACGTCTTCGGCAAGCGCTACGGCACGCCGCGCCCCTGGGTCGACGAACAACTCCGCCGCGGGCGCGTGGTGATCCTGGAGATCGACGTCGAGGGCGCCAAACAAGTGAAGTCCCGCCGGCCCGAAGCGACGGCGATCTTCATCCTGCCGCCGAGTTCCGAAGAACTGCTCGAACGCCTGCGCTCGCGCAAGCGCGAGGATGAAGCCGCGATCCAGCGACGCTTCGCCGAAGCCCAACGCGAGATCGCCGACGCCCGCGCCTGCGGCGCCTACGACCACTTCCTCGTCAACGAGGACTTGGAAGCGGCGATCGACGAGGCCGTGGACACCGTGACGCGGGCCCGCGAAACGCGACGAGCCCGCTCGCGCGGGCCCGTCGGTCAGTAGATCAATCTATCGTGCAACGTGTGCCGATTTACCAGCGGTAAAAGTTGGTCGGGTTGTACATGAAGTAGTGATCGAACGGCCGAAGCGGCGGGAGCTCGATGTACTTCTGCCCCTTCTCGTCGGTCTTCATCGCTTCGAAGAAGAACGGGAAGGACCAACGCTCGGTCTTGGGTCGGGCACGGATGCCTTCTTCGCGGGCTTCGACGATGACCTCGTCCACCCACTTGAGCTTCTGGGCCTCGTCGGCGAACTCTTCCCAATCACCGTCGGAGTTGTTCTCGTACATCAGCTCGACGAACTTCTCCTCCGTGATGCCCATCTTGTCGGCGATGGGCTTGGCGAGCCGGCGCGACCACTCGCGGCCGTTCTCGAGCTGCTCGGCCTGCTGCGTCAGGTTGCCGAACATGCCGCTCGACATCTGGTGGTGCAGGATGATCGCGTTGGGATACGCGAAGCTGCGCTCGGCGAGCGTGCAGATCGTGGCCGCCATCGACGCGGCGAACGACTTGACCAAGACGTACACCGGCGCGCGGCTCGACTCCATCGCCTTGAGGATCCGATAGCCCTCCATCACCGAGCCGCCGGGCGAGTCGTCGATGACGATGAAGATCGGCGCCTCGGCGTCCTGGTTGTTGAAGAAGTGGATGCGGTCGGTCACGTAGTCGGCCGTGCCCCAGAAGATCGGCCCGTTCAGCGGGATGCGCCGGTCGGAGACGTACAGCGTGCCGTCCACGTACGGATCGGCCCGGTACTCGACGTCGTTGGTCACGACGTCCTTGACCTTCTCCTTGGTCTCGCTGAGCGAGAGCGTGTTGTTCAGGCTCATCATTTCCGACTGGGTCTTAAGCGAGTGCATCTCGGTCTTGGTCTGGAGCGCGGAGAGCTCGGCCATCACGACCTGGTTCTCGGCGAAGATCTTCTCCGACTTCACCCGCCACGCATCCATCTCCTGCTCGCGTTGCGCCTCGGCCAGCTCGCGCTCGGCCTGCATGCGTTCGACCGCGGCCCGCATCTCGGCCAGCTCACGCTCGCGCTCGGCTTCCTTCAGCGATTGCTCCGCCTGAAGCCGCTGCGTCTCGGCGCCCAGCTCCTCGGCGACTTGGTTGAGCTGGGCCAACTCGGCCGCCTGCCGGGCCTGCCGCAGCGACGCCTCGGACTCCAGCCGCTGGCGCTCCAGCTCGGCCTCCATGAGCTGGTTCCGCTGCCGCTGGCTCATCAGCTCGAACTCGGCGCTCAGCCGCTCGGTCTCGGCTCGCATGCGCTCGAGCTCGATCTCCTCGGGCGTCTTCTCGTCGGCTTCGTCCGCATCGAGGTCGGCCTGATCTTCGTCGGCCCGGTCTTCTTCGACCGCCGCCGGCTGAAGCTCGTGCGCGCTCTTCGCGCGGACCTTGGCCGTGTGCGTCGCAACCGCGGCCTCGGCCGAGACGGCCAGCGCCGTGTGCTCCGCTTCCATCGAGGCCGCGCCCGCCGCCGTCAGCGTCGTGACCGCCAGACCCGACGCCGCTGCCAAACTCACCGCGTGCTTCCATCGCATTTTGAGACCTCCTGTGGCTGTCGCCGAAACCCTGACCCCTGACGAGATGACCCCCTTAAGAGATGACCCCGCAGGGGATTGTCGCAAACCGGTACCGCTTGCCCCCAAACCGACAGAACCGGATATCAAACTACCGCCCACGCCGTGTATCCGTTGCGAAACAGATCGTCGCAACCACGACGCGACGAAGCCCGCTGAACGACGCCACGACGACGGACGCGGCTCGTATACGGACCCGCGGTTCTCGCAGCGAACGAATCACCGGCACGCGAAGAAGGGGGTCGCTTCCGGGCTCAACTGATCGAGATCGTCGGCTTGGTGCGCCCCTGGCGCATCGACGCCAGCGCGACCTGGCTCTCGAGGTTCTTGGCCAAACGCTCGAGCGAATCGGGCAGCAGCGGGCCGCCGGCCTTGGCCGGATCGAAGTTCGCCGACGGATCGCCCGAGTCGGCGTGCACGCGCAGCGCCGTGTTGATCGGCACGGCGCCAAGGAACGGCACGGCCAGACGTTGGGCCATCTGCTCGGCGCCGCCGCGGCCGAACAGGTCGTACGTTTTCCCGTCGTCGCCGATGAAGTAGCTCATGTTCTCGACCACACCCAGCACATCCACGCCGAGTTGCTGGAACATCCGCAGCGCGCGCACCGCGTCGTCCTGCGCCACCTGCTGAGGCGTGCAGACCATCACCGCGCCGGTGAGCTGAAGCATCTGCGCCATCGTCAGCGGGATATCGCCCGTGCCGGGCGGCAGGTCGATGACCAGGTAGTCGAGCTCGCCCCACTCGGTCTGCTCGGTGAGCTGCTTAAAGGCGCCGTGCGCCATCGGCCCGCGCCAGATCAAGGGCTTCTCGGGATCGACGAGCTTGCCGACGGTGATCGCCTTGACGCCGTGCACGTAGAACGGCTGCAGCATGTTCTGCATGACGTTCTGCTCGAGCGCGCCGAGACCGAGCATGGTCGGCAGCGACGGGCCGTAGATATCCGCGTCGAGCACGCCCACGGCTTTGCCCTGCCGGGCAAGCGCCACGGCCAGGTTGACGGCGATGCTGCTCTTGCCCACGCCGCCCTTGCCCGCGCCCACGGCGATGACATGCTTCACGCCGGGCAACGGACCCGCGTCGTCCTGCGGGTTCGGCTTCCGCGAACGATCGCCCAAGCCAGCGATCGGTCGATGACCCCCACCGGCGCCGGCTTCCGTTGGAGCGGCGGCGGGTTGACTCGGCGGCGCGTTCTGCTCGCCCGCCGGCTGGCCGGCCTTTTCGCCGGCGTATTTGGCCGCGTGGACCACATCGCCCGAGTGGTTCACGAACTCGACCGTGAGTGAGGTGACGTCGATGCCCTCGCCTCTCGCCGCGCGGACGACTGCCTCGATCGCGCCTCGGGCAACCTGCTGGTAGCCGTCTTTGTCGCTCACCGAAGGCGTGTGGAGCTTGATCGTGCCGTAGGTATCGCAGGCGGCGACCCACTCGACACACCGCGCGGAGACGAGGTCGGTCGGTCCGTCGTTTCCGTTACCCGGCGCCGGCGCCGCACGCAGGGCCTCGGTCACCATCGCCTTGGTCAATCCCATGACATCTCCCGGAACGTCCGAATCGGAGTCTTCGCGTCGACGCCCGCTCGAACCGTACAAACCGGTGGATCGGAGGCGTCCCTCGGACGATGCTAGGAGCGTGATCGGACGGTCCGCCGCGATGACGCCGGCCGGCGGCAATCCGAAGCGACGACCCGCGTTAGGCCGAGTGGGCGAGACCGCCCGCAGGAGGATCGCAGATGACGCACGCGACGCGACTGAACCGGACCCGCCGTGTCAACCGGAGGCCCGGCCAGGCATCCGATCAGAGATCCGGTCGGAGATCCGCTGGGCCCTCGTGGCTCGCGGTCTCATCCCTAACCGCGTGCGTGCTGATCGGTTCGGTCATGGCGCCGGCGTCTGCGGGGTTTGACCCCGACCCGCCGCCGGCCGCCGAGCCGAGGGGTGCTCAGGACGACACACCGGCTCAGGACGACACACCGAAGGGTGCGCCCGCCGCCAAGCCGTCGGCCGACGACGACGCGACCGTCCTAGCCGGTCCGGACGTGACACGAACCGACGCGCCCATCGCGCCGGAAGGACTCGGCGGCGTGTCGTCCGATCGAGGCGCCATGGCCGAGCGCGTGCCGCAACGCATCTACCTCCGCGCGATGCGCACGCTGGAGCGCCACGAAGACGACGCGCTGCGTCTCACCGCCGAGCAGCGCCGGGCGGTCCGTTCGCTCGAGCAGGCGTACCGCAAAGAAGTCGCCGCCTTCCGCGCCGAGCACGCCGACGAGATCCGATCGATGCGGGCGCCGGACGCGATGGACAAAACGGACAAAACGGACACGGCGGATTTGAAGCCGAGCGCCCGCCCGAACGAGCGAGGGCCGAATGGGCGCTCGAACGAGCGGAGAACAAACGATCAACAACGCAACGCCGACAGCCCGCAACAGCAGGCCGGAACAACGGGCCAACCGAACACGCCCGCGGCGGACGACGCCCGCGGCAATCGCCTCCGCTCGCTCATGGCCCAGGCCCCACCGCCCGAGCCCACGCAGCGGCAGATGTGGGATCTGTTGACCGAACCACAGCGGCAAGCGCTGATGGCCGACATCGACGCCTGGCGCGACCAGCGCGAGGAGCGGGCGGACGAAGCCCGCATGCAGCGGTACAAGGAGCAGGCCCGCGATCGGTTCGCCGAGCAGGAAGCACGCCGCGGCGGCCAACAGGGCATGGAAGGCGACCCCTTCGATCGGCTGCCGTCGCGCGTGCGGGAACGGATCGAATCGATGCCCGAAGCCGAGCGGGTCGCGCTGATGCAGCGGCTGTCGGGCCTGTCGCGCGACGAACGCCGGGCCGAGATTCGCAAGTTGATGCGCGATCGGGACTGAACCCGAGCACGCCCGCGTCAGAACCCCGCGACCGCGCCCATTGAGCGCTCTCGGGCCGCACAACCGACCAGAACGAGGCGAGGACGGCTCGCGCAGGCTCAGTTTCGAGCCTCTTTGATTGTGTGCGACCTGTGGATGGCACAGCATTCCTCACCTTGTCGGATACCACCCCACAAAGGGGGTGTCGAGACAGCGTGTTGTGTCACAAGCTCGACCGACGCCGCGTCGATGGGCCCTCGGAACGCAAAAGCAGGCTCGATTGCCACTGAGATGCGGCCTCAACAGCGTGCAAAGGCTGTCGGAAACGGATCGATGGATGAACGGGGGTCAAGCGCGATTCCAGTTTTTGTCCGTAGATTATTCACATTCTCCGAACACAAATGCTGATAAATCCGTATCATTCATCAGATCTCTCTCTCCTCCAGCGGGGCGTTATCTAGCGATAGCGCCCTGCTTCTTATTTTGACAGTTCGGTTTATGCAAACCGAGTTCATCCAACAACACCAACCGATCGCGTCTCCATCACACTCACCGGGGTCGCCCGGCCGGCTCCGGCCAGGCCGCCGCCCCCCCCCCCCCCAGCCCCAGGCTCACCCC
>JBCBZM010000046.1:0-20693 GCA_039815345.1 Planctomycetota bacterium
GGCTGGGCCTTCATCATTCTGTTCGGGCTCGGCATCCTCGCGCTGACTCTTGTCGCCGCCCTCGCACTCATCGGAGCTCTCAGACCATGATCCGCGGACCGCGCTTCCTCCTCGCGTTCTTTATCGCTCTCTGCCTGATCGCGACCGCCGCCGTCACGCTTGCGATGGCCCACCGCCCCGCCGAGTCACGTTTCGCCGAGCAACGCTTCGCCACGCTCGACACGCTCGCCTGCGTCGAGCAGATTCTCGCGGCGCCGGCCTTCGTCCAGCCGCGCGAGGACGACAACGCCCGCTGGACCCGCCGGCTCAACGCCATCGCCGCCGAGATCGATGCCGCCGCCACCGAACGCGAAGCCCTGCCCGAAAGCGATCCTGAGCGCGAAGCCCTGACGGCACGGCTCGCCAATCTGCAGCGCGACCTTGTGCGGACGCGTGACGACGCCTCCCGCGAGACCGAGGCGTTTCTTGCTCGACAGGCCGCCGATGCGTTCGCGAGGGTGCAGCGACACGCCACCGAACTCGCGCGTGCGCGCGGGTACACACACCTGATCGCCGCCCGCGCGCCGGGCGCCCCGATCACACCTGCGCCCTCGATCCGCGCGCTCACCCAGCAAGTTCTAGCGAGGCCCGTACTCGTTTCGCCGCCGGAGGACGACCTGACCGAGGCCCTCCGCGAACGGCTTGAGGCGGAAGGCCTCACGCCCGACGCGCGACCCGTGCCGTGAGCCGATCTACAAGCACCGCTTTGACCGCCTCCATTTCAGGAGCCGGATGTTGTTCCGGCTTGGCTTCTTCGGCCAAGCTTGTGACGCCGCGGCCGTGAAGCCCGCAGGGCACGATCAGCCCGAAGTGCTCCATATCGGGCGACACGTTCAACGCCAGCCCGTGCATGGTGACCCACCGGCGGACCCGCACACCCATCGCGGCGATCTTGCGAGACGGGGCGCCGTCGCCGACCCACACGCCCGTCGCTTCGGCGTCGCGCGCGCCCTGCACGCCGAAGGCGGCGATCGTCTCGATCACCGCGTCCTCGAGCAGGCGCATGTAGTCGTGCAGCCGAACGCCCAGGCGGTTGAGGTCCAGAATCGGATACGCCACCAACTGCCCGGGCCCGTGGTACGTCACGTCCCCGCCCCGGTCCGTCTCCTCGACGTCCACACCAGCCGACCGCAGCGCCTCCGCCCCGGCCAACACGTGCCCCGCGGCGCCCGGCCGACGCGACACGGTAATCACCGGGTCGTGCTCCACCAGCAACACCACGCCCACCGGCGCCGATTGACCTTCCCGTGCCGCGTCGCGCCAGACCATCACGCGCTCGTGGGCCGCGACCTGCCGCCCGTACGCCGCGCGGTACGGCATCCGCCCGAGGTCCTCGACCTCGATCGGCCGGCCGCGATCTGTCTCGTTCATCGTCACGCACCATCGTAGAAGCCGTCGCCCCCACGCCTCCTAGTATCGCCTCGCATGGCCAACATCCACCCCACCGCGCACGTAGATCCCGACTGTCAGCTTGCCGACGATGTCGAGATAGGCCCGCTCTGCGTCCTGACTGGCCCCTGCCGACTCGACGCGGGCGTCCGTCTGCTTGGCAGCGTCACGATGCGGGGCCCGGTGCACCTGCACGCCGGCGTGACGGTCTATCCCTACGCCGCCCTCGGGTTTCCGCCGCAAGACCTCAAGGTCACACCCGAGGACCCGACGGCCGGCGTCGTGGTGCATCAGGACACGGTGATCCGCGAGCAGGCCGTCGTGCACGCCGCGTCGAATACCGAGACACCCACCACGGTCGGCCCGCGGAACTTCTTGATGGCGACCTCTCACGTCGGGCACGACTGCATCACCGGGGCCGACTGCATTCTTGTGACCTACGCCGGTCTCTCGGGGCACGTCACGCTCGGCGACAACGTGGTGGTGTCGGGCCAGGCCGGGGTACACCAGCACTGCAAGGTCGGGCGGCTCGCGTTCCTGTCGGGCGGGGTCCAGGTGTCGACCGATATCCCGCCGTTCTGCACGGTCAACGAGCGCAACCGCCTCGGCTCGGTCAACCTGGTCGGCATGCGTCGAGGCGGGATCCCGCGCGAGCACATCACCCGGACACGCCAGTTCTTCCGCGAAGCACTCGCGCCCTCCATCCCGACGAAGGACATGCTCGACGCCCTCGACGAAACACTCTCTCAAGAAGACTGTCCGCCGCTCGCCGAGATGCGCGAGTTCATCGCAAACGCCACGCGGGGCGTCTGCCCCGGCGCCGGCCGCCCCCCGCGCATGTTCGCCGCCTTCCTGCGCCACGCCCGTCGCACCGGCGCCGACCTCGATCAGCTCGCCAAAGAGGCGGAGCGAGAGAACTGACGGCTCCCCGGTAGACTCACCTCACCAATGGACAACGCCCCCACCTACACCCCGCGATTCCGCTTCAAAGTCCTCGCCAGCGGCTCGTCCGGCAACGCGTCCGTCCTCATCACGTTTCTCCCCGCGACGCGTACCCAGCCCGCCCGGCGGCACGTGACACTCATCGACGCCGGCCTGTCGCCCAAGCTGCTCAACAAGTCGCTCAAGCACGCCGGGCTCAACTTCCGTGACATCGACGACCTGCTGCTTACGCACCTCGACCGCGACCACGCCCACCATCGGGTCATCACGTCCGACAAGCTTCGTGCACGGGTCCACATCCATCATCGGCACATGGGCCGAGCTGAGCGCGAGGGGCTCCTGACGCGCCCCATCCTGCCCTTTGAAGAAACGGTCGACCTAATCGCTGACCGCCCGGGCGACCTGACCGCCGACCCGTTGCTGCTCGACCACGATCAACTCGGCGTGGCGGTCTTTCGTATCCAAGCGCGCCCGCTGCACCGCGCGGTGGGCTTTGCGACCGATCTCGGCCGCGCCACGCCCGAGCTCCACGACCATCTGCGCGGCGTGGACCTGCTCGCGATCGAATCCAACTACTGCCCCGAACTGCAGGCTGAGTCCGATCGGCCCGACTTTCTCAAACGCCGGATCATGAACGGCGCGGGTCACTTATCCAATCAAGAGGCCCACGACACCACCCGCGCCGTGGCGCCGCGAGAGCATGTCGTGTTGCTCCACCGTTCGCGTCAGTGCAACACACCCGAGCGGGCCGCCGAGCTCCACCACCGGGCCGGCTACGCACTCACGCTGGCCGAGCAGTACGACGCCACCCCGTGGATCGAAGTGCTGGCCGCCAACGCCCCGGCGCCCGCCGCGGCAAAGCCCGCCCCGCGCATCGTCATGCGTCAGCCTCTTCTCTTCGGCCCCCGCGCCTGAGCTGCGCCCACTCCGAGCCATCACCGTGGACACGCCCACGCCACAACCCGCCCCCGAGGACCGAGCGTCGGCGCGAGCCGCGCGAGCCCGCAGGGACGCGTCGTTCAAGGCCCGGTCCATTGCGCCGATCACCGCGCGCCAGCACAAGCTCCGTGCGGGCGCTGCGCGATGGGCCGCCGCGGCCGCTGCGCTAGTCGGCCTCCGACCCGCGCGCATCGTCGAGGGTGTCGTCTACCGCGAGCGTTCGAACGAGTCGCTCCGCCGGGCACTCGCCCCGGCCGGTCGCGGCTACAAGGACTACGACGTCCGCTTCCCCAACGGCGCCAGGCTCAGCATCCGCGCGACACCCATGCGTCCCTACGCGGATCTCGTCGGCACGCTGCGCGTCGACGTCTACGAGCGCCTCGCCCGCGACGTCGTGCCCGGGCAACGCGTGCTCGACGCGCGGTCTTCGACCGGCGCCGGCGCCCATTTGCTCGCAAGTCGCGTGGGGCCTTCCGGCGCCGTGGTCGCGCTCGAAACCGACCGTGAGTCCGTCCGATTTGCACGCCGCCGCTATCCCGCGCTCCATGTCGCCCAGGAGCTCGCCTCGATCGAAGCCTTGAGCGGAGAGCTCGATCACGCGTTTGACGCCGTCTTCGCGGTCGATCCGCCGCTGCAACCGAAGCCCGAAACACCGGCGAATCAGGGCCCCGTCAGCCGGGGCGCCGCGCCTTTCGATGCCCACGCCGCCGAACACGCCGTGAACTACCTCGCCGAACTGTGGCGACTGGTCGCGCCGGGCGGCCGCCTCGCCGTTGCCGTTGCCGAAGCCCAGGACACACCGCCGCCGACGCTCTGGCGTCCGCCGTCGCTGCTGCCCGCGGGTGAGATCGATCGGCTGTTGCAGCTCGCGTGCAACATCGACCCCGCCGACCCGCTCACCGTCGAGATGGCCCAAACGAGCGGCCGGGCCCTCCGCCTGATCACCAAGCACCCGCCGCCCAATCCCAACCAGCCGCCCGCGGCCACGCCGACCGATCGGCACGACCCCGACCACGACCCGCCCCACGGCTGACGAGCGCATCATTTCGCACGGTGGTTGGGACACGATCGCGCGGGTCGCTATCGGTTCTTGCGGGCCGCCTGGTCCGATCCGGTCGGCTTGCGCATCACAAACAGGTAGTTGAAGCCGCGCATCCAATACCCGCCTTCGCGGGCGGCCTTACCCATGACGCCCTTGTTGAGCTTCCGGTTCCCGCGGGTCACGCAGACGATGTCCACCGGCGTCAGCCGCGTGCAGAGCATCCCGAACAGCTCGAACCCGATCGGCGCGAAGCTCCCCGTCACTCCGGCCGAGGCGCCGCGCTTGCCTTTCCGGGGCTTGAACGAGTCGCTGACGTACAACCCCATGTGCCCGCCCGGCTTCAAGGCCCGCGCGCACTCCCCGATCACAAGTTCCATCGCCTCGTAGTATGCCCGGCCGCCGTCTTCGGAGTCTGGCAGCGCGCTCAGTTCGCCGATGCACCGCTCGTGCTCCGTGTAGCGCACGTGCGTCGAGTACGGCGGATCGATGAAGACGAAGTCGGCACTCGCGTCGTCGATCGGCAACGACCGGGCGTCGGCGCGCCGAATCGCCGCCCGCGTCGGCCCGAGATCGAACCCCACGCCCTTGCGACCCAGATCGCGACAGACGTCCAGCGTGGTCCCGCTCCCGCACATCGGGTCGAGCACCACATCCCCGGCCTTCGTAAACCGGGTCAGCAACTGCCAGATCACCCAACTGGGCGTGGCGCCAACGTAGAGCGGATCGCCCTGCGTGTTCCGCTCGCCCACACCCACCGGCCGACCATCGCGGCCCTCGTAGTGCTGACTCGGGTAGCTCCAGAGTGTTGTCGTCATCGGCTCCAGCGCCGGCTTGACAAACCCGGTCCCCTTGCTCGCGCGGACATTGACTTTCGGGCCGTGCGATCCGCCCGGCGGCCGACCGCGTCTCGGGCCTGAACCGCTCAAGACCGCACCTCATCGCTCGTGTACAGCGCTTCGAGCACGCGCGCTTTGGCCTCGTCGATGCCCGCGGCGACCCGAGCGCCCGCGGCACGGGCATGACCCCCGCCGCCCAACCGCCCCGCGACCACGTTCACGTCCACCGGCTCACCCACGACCCCGCCGACCATGGGCGATGACGAACTGCGGAAACTGACCTTCGTCAGCGCAGCGCCGTCGGGATTGACGACTTCTGTGAGCAACACGGACACGGCGGCGCCCTCGATCGTGAGACCCAGATCGATCATGCCGCCCGTTTCGCCCGGCCCCGCGTGGGCGGCTTGGAAGTCTTCGCTCCGAGCGGTCATCACCGCGATCCGCCCGTCGGCGTGCATCTCCAACGAGTCCAGCACCCGCGCCATCAGGCGCAAACGGGAGGGCTTCTCCGTCTGCGCGACCATCGCGTACAACGCCGCGCCGTCGGCGCCCGCTTCGAGCAAGGCGGCGCCCATCCGATGCACCGCGGGCGTCACGTTTGAGTGCCGAAACCAGCCCGTATCCGTCGCAAGGCCCAGGTACAGCGCCTGCGCGACATCCCGAGGCAACGAGGCCGCGTCCGGATCACCCAGCAACCCGCAGGCAACGTCGGCCGTGACCTGGCACACCGCCGCGGCGTCCGTCACGATGAGACGCCGCGACGCCAACGCCCCGTCGCCCGACAGGTGGTGATCCACGATCGCCGTGATCTCGGCCTTGCCTTCGAGCAGGGGCAAAAAGGGCTCCAGCTGCGACCGCGACCCGGTGTCCTGCACGACGATCGCGTCCGGTTCGAAGCCTTCCGTCGCCAACATCTCCGCGCCGCCTTGCTCCACATGCAGCGCGCGCACGCCCTGCATGACCCCGTCGAACCAGCCCGGCACGGGGCCCGAGACGAGCCCGATGACTTCCGTCGCGCCCGCGCGGTCCAGCGCCCTTGCCAGACCCGCCATCGAGCCCGCGGCGTCGCCGTCCGGCTTCTGGTGCGTGAGCAGCAACACCCTCGACCGCGCGCCGAGCCAAGCCGCCAACCCCGCCGCCGTCGTGTTGCTCGTCCATTCCGATGTCATCCGCTGCTCCCGGCCATTGCCACACCCAACATCCCGCGCGCCCGCGCGCAATCCCGCTCCATCTGCCCCAGCAGGCCCTCGATCCCTTCGAACTTCACCTGATCGCGCAGCCAGCCCACAAACGAGACACGGATCGCCCAGCCATATTCCTCGAACCCGGCAAGCCGAACATCGTCTCGCGCCGCGTCCAAGACGTGCGCCTCGCACACGCGTGCCGTCTCGGTGAACGTCGGCTTGCGCCCAACGCTGATCGCCGCGGGCATCCGCCGTTGCACGCCCGAGGCGTCGCGCCCGTCCACCCAACCGGCGTACACCCCGTCGGCCGGTAGGAGCCCGTCGGTTTCCACGTTCGCGGTCGGGTACCCGATCGTTCGGCCGCGCCGATCGCCGCGGGTCACGACGCCGTCCAACTCGTAGGCACGCCCGAGCACGAGCGCCGCGTCGGCCATGCGCCCGTGCGTGACAAGCCATCGAACCAGCGAACTCGACGCACGCGCCACGTGGTGATCGTTCAACGCCACGCGCAGTTCGGGCGCCACTTCAACACCGAACCTCAGATCGTCTCCGCGGGCCGCCCCGAGTTGCGACAGAGCGGTCACATCACCCGCGCGACCCTTGCCGAAGCGGAAGTCCGGCCCCTCGACGATCCACACCGGCGCCAACTCTTCCACCAGCCAGTCCACGAACCCCGAGGGCGACCGAGACATCAGACTGCCCGTCGGCTCGCGCCGCACCACCCGGTCGGCGCCGAACGATCGCAAGAGCTCACGCCGATGCTCGAACGTGGTCAGCCGCGGCGGCGCCATCTCGGGGCGCACGTACGTCATCGGGTGCGGATCGAACACCAGCGCCGCCACCTCGGGCCGGGCCCCGGTCTCGCTCTCAATCCGATCGGCTGCCGCCACGCACCGCTCGACCAGCGACCGGTGCCCGCGGTGCGCTCCATCGAACGTGCCGATGGTGACCACACTCCGCCCGTCATTCTGTGCTTCGCGCCGCATCACGCGACAACCCTAGCCCCATCGATCCCGATCCACCGAAATCAACCCATTCTCCATCCCCCGAATACACTGCCCGGCCACCCCGGAGCCCGCCCATGCCCATCTTCGGCCGCCGCAAGTTCAAGAAGGCCAAGCCCGCGCCCGCCGTCGCCAACCACACCCCCGCGGTCGCGATCTCGTCCCCGCAGATCAATCCCGAGATCGAACGCATCGGCGCCGATCTGCTTGAGCGCGCTCGCGCCCACAAGGTGGGCCTGCTCTCTGCAAAGTTCTACTCCGACAAGCTCATGGACTGGTCCATGAAGGACCATGATTTCAAGGTGCAGCTTTTCCGTTTCGTCGACGCCTTCCCGACACTCACCACACCCGACGCCGTGCACGAGCATCTCACCGACTACCTCACCCAACCCGGCGTGAAGCGTCCGCCCGGCTTGGATCTCGGCCTCAAGGCCGGCGGCGCCGCCAAGTCGCTGATGACCAAAACCATCAGCTCACAAATCACCTCGATGGCCCAGAAGTTCATCGCCGGCACCGATGCCGCCTCGGCCTTGCCCCAACTCGAGCGATTGTGGAAGGACGGTATCGCCTTTTCCGTCGACCTCTTGGGCGAGGCCTGCCTCAGCCACGAAGAAGCCGATCACTACAAAGACAAGTATCTCGACCTGATCGATAATCTCCCCGAAGCGGCGCAGGGTTGGAAGCCGAGCGATCGCCTCGAAACCGACCACCTCGGGGCCATCCCCCGCGCCAACGTCTCGATCAAGATCTCGTCGCTCTCTCCCTACACCGACCCGATCGCGCCCGAGGCCGCGATCGAAGATCTCCGCAAGCGCATCGACCCCATCCTCGAGCGTGCGCAGGCCGCGGGGGTCTTCATCAACTTCGACATGGAGCAGTTCGCGCTCAAAGACCTCACCATCGAGCTCTTCAAGCGCTGCGCCCTCGACCACAGCACGGCCGACCTGGGTATCGCCATGCAGGCTTACCTCAAGTCCGGCGACCAGGACGCCCACGACCTCGCCGCGTGGGCCAAAGCCAACAACCGCGTCATCACCGTCCGCCTCATCAAGGGCGCCTACTGGGACTACGAGACCATTCACGCCGAGGAAATGGGATGGCCCTGCCCCGTCTGGAACGAGAAGTGGCAGACCGACGCCTGCTTCGAGCGCATGGCCGAGACGTTCATCAAGGCCACGCCGCGCAAAGCCGGTCAGGGCGGCATCAAGCTCGCCCTGGGTTCGCACAACGCCCGCTCCATCGCCGCTGCGCTCTACGAACTCGACAAGGCCAAACTCCCACGCAACGCCATCGAGCTTCAGATGTTGCACGGCATGGCCGACCAGCTCAAGCACGCTGCCACCGACACCGACCTCCGAGTCCGCGAGTACGTTCCCGTCGGCGAAATGATCCCGGGCATGGCGTACTTGGTCCGCCGGTTGCTTGAAAACACGTCCAACGAATCCTGGCTCAAGGCCGGCTTCCTCGACAACGCGGACCCCGCCGCGCTCTTGGCGCCGCCCGAGGCTCCGCCCGGCCACACGCCCAAGCCGGATCTTGTCACTCTCGCCGCCGAGCGTCACAAGCTGTCGCCCGCGCACGCCAAGCTCACCAACCCGGGCCGCTTCACCACCCAAGCCATGCGCGACTTCGCCGACGAAGCCCAGCGCAACCACTTCGCCAAGGCCATCGAGACCGTGACACTCCGCGAGGCGCCGAAGGATGCCACACCCGCCGAAGCCGCCGCGGCGGTCGAGCGTGCCCAGTCCCACTTCCAAGCCTTCCGCGACGCTGACCCGATCGCGCGCGCCAACGCGCTCATCGCCGCGGCCGACGAGATGCGACAACGCCGCGACGCGCTCAGCGCCGAGCTCATCGCCGAGAGCGGCAAGACCTGGCGCGAAGCCGACGCCGATGTCTGCGAAGCCATCGACTTCTGTGACTATTACGCACGCCTCGCCGCCGACCTCTTCACCACGCGCCGCCTCGGGCGGTTCATCGGGGAACTCGACGAGACCAACTACGAGCCACGCGGCGTGGCGCTCGTCATCAGCCCCTGGAACTTCCCCCTCGCGATCGCCACCGGCATGACCGCGGCCGCGCTCGTCACCGGCAACACCACCATCCTCAAACCCGCCGAGCAAACCCCGCGCATCGCTCGGCGCCTTGCCGACATCCTCCAGAACGCGCTCGTGCAGCAAGGACTGCCGCGGCACGCACTCCAACTCGTCACCGGCCCGGGCGAGACTATCGCCGCTCAGATGGTCCGCGATCCCCGGGTTGCGTTGATCGCGTTTACCGGGTCCAAAGCCGTCGGCCTCGACATCATCCGTGCCGCCGCGCACACACCCGAAACCAAAGCTGAGCACGCCCAGACGGCCGAGCCCTATCTCGAGCACTTCCCCGACGCCGCCTACCCCCAGCCGCATGTCAAGAAAGTCATCGCCGAGATGGGCGGTAAGAACGCGCTCATCATCGACACCTCCGCCGACCTCGATGAAGCCGTCCTGGGCGCCCGACACTCCGCGTTCGGCTTCCAAGGCCAGAAGTGCTCCGCGGCCAGCCGCATCATCGTCGTCGACCCCGAGGGCCCGGACGGCGCCGCCACCAAGCTCTTCATCCAACGCTTCGTCAACGCCTCCAAAGCCCTCACGCTCGGCGACCCCGCGCAGCCCTTCACCGACGTCGGCCCCGTCATCGATCAGCAAGCCCACGACAAGATCACCCACTACGTCAAACAGGCCCAGACCGCCGGTTCGACTTGCGCCCTCGCCGCGAACGACTTTCCCCATGCCGATTCCATCACGGCCTCACTGTTTGACCGGCTCATCCCTCGCCATTACGTCGCGCCCACGATCTTCACCAACGTGAAGCCCGAGGACCCGATCGCCACCGATGAGATTTTCGGCCCCGTGGCCGCGGTGCTCCACGCACCCTCGTTCGAGGATGCCCTCACGCTCGCGCTGAACTCGCCGTACAAACTCACGGGCGGCGTCTACTCCCGCAAGCCGGCGCACATCGACCGCGCCAAGCAAGCCTTCCGCGTCGGCAACCTGTACATCAATCGGCCCATCACCGGCGCGCTCGTCGCGCGGCAACCGTTCGGCGGCGCGGGCCTCTCCGGCGTCGGCTCCAAAGCCGGAGGCGCCGACTACCTGCTTCAGTTCACCGAACCCAGGGCCACCACAGAGAACACCATGCGCCGCGGCTTCGCGCCCGAACTCTGATCCGGCGGCGCCGTCAGTCCTGTGGGGCCGCAGGACTCGCTTCGGCCATCAACGCACGCACGCGCCGCCAACCGTCGCGCCAGCCGCGGCGTTCGCCGAGCCGGATGCGCCGCCGCGTTGGCCGCCAATCAGTGAGCAACGTCTTCCAATGCAGCCGTTCCGCTCGCATCAGTTCGGCCTCGACCTCGCCCTGTTGCAGCCCGCCTTCCGATGCGACCCAGCGTAGAATCGGCTCGCTCCGCCGGATGCTCTCTCGCATCGCCGCGAGCGATCGGCCCGTCTGCCGGTCGGCCGGAACCAGGTGCGTCAACGAGGCCGCGGGCTCGTACCACACCTCCCACCCGGCGCGACGGATCCGCAGGCATAACTCGGCGTCTTCGCCGTGCTCGACCGCCTCCCCGCGTCGGCAGTCCAGCATGCCCGCGTCCAACCACCCCGAAGCCTGCACCGCGGCACGCCGATACGCCATGCACGCCCCGCCGAGGAACGCCCCGCGGTCCGCCAAGAGCAACGCCTCATCGCCCAGATCCTGCGCGCCCAGCGTTCGTGCGTACTTGAGCGCCAGCCGTGTCGGCCCGGTCTCCCAACCCGGCGCCATCCGTCCGCCGACGGCGCCGCACCGCTGCGCCGCATCCAAACGCCGCGTCATCGCCTCCGCCCAGCCAGCGTCGAGCAAACAGTCATCGTCCGTCACCGCGACGTACGCCTCATGCGTTTCGGCAAACAAGCGACGCAGCGCGGCCGACTTGCCCGGCGTGGTCTCCCGAACCAACTCCATCGCCAGCCCGCCGCCGCCCCGCGATTGCTCAATGAATCGGCGGATCACGGCGCCTTCGTCCCGCGACCCGTTATCCACGATCACGGCACGCCGAACCCGCCCGCCCATCGAGCCGAGCGCCGCGATCGTCTCGAGCGTGCGCACGATCGCCTCCCCGCGCTCGTACGTCGCCACCCCCACGACCATCTCGGCCGGCGGGTGCTCGGCTTGCTCGGCGCTCACGGCCTGGCCCCGATCCGCATCCGCCTCAAGCGCGTCTTGATGCCCACACCGATCCCCCGCTCGCGTGCAGCCGACACCAGCGCCGACCACGCCGCCGCCGAAACCCCGCCCTTCGCGCAGGCCGACAGCAGCCAACGCGTCCCGGCGCCGAGTCCTGCGGCCGACTCCTCGCCCCACCACCGTTCGAGCAACGTCACGTGATCGGCCACCCGCCGTTCCAAGTGCGCCGCCGACGTCAGGTTGCCGTCATCACGCAACGCCACCCGCACCGCGGGCGTCGCGTTGACGGCGATCGGACCCGCCCCGCCCAGTCTTCGGAGATAGTCCCGGTCCTCCCCGATCCAGAGCGCTTCATCGAACCGATCTTGCCGCGCCGCCTCACCGCGTACGACCAACCCGGACGCGCCGAACAGCCCGATCGGCGTGAACACCAGCCCGGGCGACGCGAGCGTTCCGCCCGCCCACTCCGTCGGCGCCTCGCGTACGCGCTCCGCGTGCCCGTCTGCTCCTTCGCGCACTTCCACGCGCGCCGAGACCACCGCCGCCGCGTTCAACCGCTCAGCCAAGTTCACGGCCGCGCGCACGCCTTCGGCGATCAACACGTCGTCGTCATCCAGGAAGACCACCCACTGCCCGCACGACACTGATAGCCCAATGTTCCGAGCCGCCGAAGGCCCGCCGGAAGTCGACCGGCGCACGACGTCCGCGTGCTCAACGAGGACCTCTTCGGCCGAGCCGTCGTCCACGATAACCACACGATCCGCGACGGCTCGCGCACTCTCGACCGCGCGCCTCAGCCGTTCCTCGGGCGCGTCTTTCGTCGGGATGATCGCCTCGATCAGCACGCCCATCGCAACACCGTCACACACCCACCGGCGTCACGTTCGGCCAATCGACCGTCTTCGCCATCTCATCGGCGCGGGCCATCAGGATCGCGTCGTCCGCGCGAATGAACACACGGTTCACACCCACCCGCAGCCGCTCGGCGTAGCCCGCTTAGAGCAGTACGCCCGACGCCTCCCGCTCGCGGCCCAAGGTGTTGTCTTCCATGACGACCACCCTGGGGCGCCACTTCGAGAGATCCATCCCGCGCAGCGCCGCCGCCTCGGCGCCCTCCACGTCCAGCACCATCGCGTCGATGGTCAACGCAGCCACACCCAACGCCGCGGCGGCTTCCGTCAGCGCCGCGTCCAACGTCGTGATCGCGACCGGGATCTCCCGCATCCGTTCGGCCGTTCCGGCACGTTTCTGCCGTTCGACGACCACCGCGCGTTCCTCGGCGCTCACCAGCCCCGACACGTGCGAGAGCATGTCGATCCCCGCGCCGCCGCCCTCGACCACTTGAAGTGTCAGCGTCCCCCCGGCCTCCGGCCCGAGCGCGCCTTCCACTACGTGCGACCCGGGCCGCGACGCCCGGCACGCCGCTGCACGTTCCGGGATCGGCTCCACCAGCAGCCCGCGCCAACCAGCCGCTTCGAGAGCCCAGGACACACTCAAGGTCTTGCCGTCATAGGCGCCGGCCTCGATAAAGGTCCCCTCGAGCGCCCCGTCGAACAACTCCCAAAGCAGCACGTCCTCGCCGTACTGCGAACGGAACACCGGTTCGAGCCCGTCGGGGCCACCGCGATCCGCCAGCGCCCGCCGAAGCTCGTCCGCCGCCATCCGTTTACGCCAGCGCAGCACATCGGCCTCGACACCGCGCAGCCGGAACTCTGACCGCCGAAGCCGCTCGCGCAGCCGTGAGGCTTTGCGATCCAACCGTGCGCACAGCAGGCCTAATCCCACCACGGCCGCCGCGCCCACGATCCACAAGACCCATCCTGTCGAGCTCAAGTCATCACCTCGTCGCCGTCCCCGACACCCTCAACCGTTTCCGCCGGCCGCCGCAGCCCCATCAACTTATGCCGGGCCCACTCGACGATCCGAAGATCACCCAAAGCCCGCTTCCGCGCCTCTGCCAGTGCGTCCAGCCGCGACTGGTACGCCTGCGGGTCCGCGAGCGCATCCAGAACGCAGCGGACGCCGCCCTCTTCAAGGTCCGGCAGCCGGATCATCGCCTCCGGCGGGATCATCCGGTCGGCGGCCTCCGAACCCCAGTAGATCGGCACGCACCAACTCAGCAGCGCGTCCCACAGTTTCTCCGTCACGTAGTGCCGCCCCGGCGCCCAGTTCTCGACCACGATCGCATAGGCCGCTGGCCCGAACACATCCAGTTTCGACGACACCTCACCCCGGCCGCCGACGTCGTCGGGCAAGTCTCGCCCGAACAGATCGAACGGAACGCCCCGGTCACGGAGCAGGCGGAAGAAGCGCATCCGGTCTTCGTGCCCTGGGGTCATTACTTTGCCCGAGGTCACCGCCGCCGCGCGCATCGACTTCATCGGCGGCGGCATCGCCCGCAGCTCGCGCACCGATTCGCCCAGCGTCCACATCGCCGGCAGCCGGGTCCGGACGCCGGCGCGGTCGTCGGGGCCGAAGACCCGGCCGGCCCAACGCCGAGCGGAGACATACGCCTCGTCCCAGACCATCGAGGGCGGCTCATAAAACAGGCACGACACCTGTTCCCGCTCCAAGCCGCTCAACTCGAAGAGTCTGGACCACGCCGCGTCGCACCGAGCCATGCGCTCGCCGGACTCGGCCACCAGCCCCAGCCGACGGCCCCAGCGCGTCATCCGCCCCGCGCGCACGCCCCCGGCCTCGGGCATGGGCGTCCCGAAGACCAGCAGATGATCGACGCCTTCCCACCCGGCCACGACGCGGAACGCCCCCTCCGCCGTCTCGTGCAGCCCCTCCAACCCCTCGGTCTGATTCCAAAGCAGCCCTTCGGCCGACTGCCGTTCCACGATCACACCGAGCGTTGAAGTCACAGCCACCAGTCTACTCCCGCTTGACGAACCCACCCTTCACGAACCCGACCATGGCCCCACGCCTCTGCAAGCCGTACCCTCTCACCAGATGACGACAAGCCCCCCCGAGCACGAGCCCCACGACCCCAACGCCTCCGACGATGCACTCGATCCCGGCGAGTCGCACGAGACCTACCCCGACCGGGCGGCCGATCGCGAGGCGGAATCCCACGCCTTCGCCGTCGAAGCCGCGCGCCTCCTCCACGACGACAAGTGCACCGATGTCGTCCTGCTGGACGTCCGCGAGATCTCGCAGGTCACCGACTTCATCCTCGTCGCCTCGGGCACCTCGGACCGGCAGATGCGGTCCGCGCTTGATGATGTTCAGACGCTCGGCGCCGAGCGTGGGTTCCCCGCGTTCCGCACCTCGGTCGACGACCGAGCCGTCTGGGTGCTCGCCGATTGCGTCGATGTCGTGGTCCACATCTTCGAGCCCAACGCCCGGGCTCACTATGACCTTGAGATGCTCTGGGGCGACGCCGAACGGCTTCCCTGGTCCCGCGACGGCGCTCCGGCGCCCGGCCGAAACTTCGCGGGCGCTTCGCCCGAAGACTTCGAGGAATCGCCCCCGAAACCCTGAGGAACAAGTTGGATACCGGCGCTCGGCCGCGCTCTCTCCGCTCTCCTTCTTCCCCACGAACCACACCATGCCGGATTACACCATGCCGGATGAGGCGCCTCAACACCCGCCCGCGACGAGCGTCCCCGTCCACCTCGCGCCTCGACCGGCGAACCTGTACCACGTTCAGATCGGCGATGGCGTGCTCCGCGCCCTGGCCGACCTGACCAAGCCCTACGACGCCGTGCTCCTCGTCCAAGATCCCGGCGTGCCGGGTGCGCTTGCGGATGAAGCGGCAACAATCATCAGCGAGGCCGGCCCGCGTCTGGCTCGGCATACGTTTGCCGAGCCGCGCGAAACCGTGAAAAATCTAGACTCGGTGCAGGCGATCACACGAGACCTCGCCGATCTCGGCGCCGACCGCTCGACTTCCATGGTCGTCGCGCTCGGTGGCGGCATCGTCGGTGACACCGCGGGCTTCGCGGCGGCGGCCTACCAACGCGCGATCCCCGTGATCCAGTGCCCCACCACGCTTCTCGCGATGGTCGATGCCTCGGTCGGCGGCAAGACCGGCGTCAATCTTCAGACGGCGGACGGGAGTCTTCTGAAAAACTACCTCGGCGCCTTTCACCAGCCCCTCGCGGTCTTGGCCGACGCCCGGGCGCTGGCCTCTCTCGACCCGCGCGTGTTCCGAGCCGGTCTGGCCGAGTGCGTCAAGCACGCGTGCCTGTCCGCGGCGTTCAACGACCCGGACTTGCTTGCATGGACCGAAGACAACGCCCAAGCCATCGTCGCGCGCGATCACAACACGCTCGGCGAACTCATCCACCGAAACGTCCGGGTCAAAGCGGCGGTTGTCGCAGAGGATGAACACGAACGAGCGCACACCGCCGGCCGAGCCCTGCTCAACCTCGGCCATACCTTCGCCCATGTCATCGAGCCGCTCGCGCAGCTCTCGCCCGACAACAACCCCGCCCACGCGCCGCTGCACCATGGCGAGGCCGTCGCGCTTGGGCTCGTCGCCGCCGCCGCCGCCGCGCACGCCATCGACCCGACACCCGGAACCAAGGCCCACGCCGAGCGGCTCGGTGCTTTACTCACAGCGCTCCAACTCCCGACGGTGGTCGCCGATCTCCCGGATTCATCAGCACTTGCCGCCGCGATGCTGCACGACAAAAAGACCCGCGCCGGCAGACTCCGCATCGTCCTGCCGCACCCCGACGCGACGGCATCCACGCTCAATGACCCACCCGAATCCGCGTTACTTGCGGGATGGGATGCCATTCGGCTATCTTGAGGGTCCTTGTGGTCACAAATACCACATGTTGCATTCACCCGATTTTGGGGTTACTGTGGCCCAGCCGGCCCAATGTGACCGCCAATGTGGAGCCGGTGACAATATCGGCCCGATAACGCCGGCACTCTGTTACAAACAGGGGGTTCTATTGGGCAGTGCTTTCTTTGGTTTCTGCTCAACGGGCAAGCAGTTCTTCGGGGCGTGTTTCTTCCGTCCCGTCGCTCGCCGGCGTTCTTCAGCCGGCTCGCCTTGAGGGGTCATGGGGTGTAACTCGTCGGAAGGGCAGACCCGTGCGAACGGTCGCCATCGTCAACCAAAAAGGTGGGTGCGGCAAGACCACCAGCGCCCTCAGCATCGCCGGCTATCTCGCCCACTGCGGATACCGCACCCTGCTCGTGGACACCGACCCCCAGGGCCATTGCGCCGCGGGTCTTGCCATTCCTGAACAGCGCATCGACCTCGACGTCGGCGACGCCATGCTTGCCGACGACGACAACCCGCCGGATAACACGCGCCTCCTTTGGCGCGCTTCGCGCCTGCTCGATCTGCTGCCCGCGCGGATGACGCTCGCCGGGCTCGAGTCGTCCCGGGGCGGGCTCAGCGATCGGCCGGACCGCGAGCAACGCCTGCGTGCGGCGTTGAACCGTCTCCGCCCCGACTACGACGCGTGCGTCATCGACTGCTCGCCCTCGATCGGCCTGCTCACGTTCAATGCGCTCATCGCCGCCGATGCCGCGCTGATCCCCGTCGATACCTCGTTCTTTGCGCTCCAGGGCGCGACGCGGCAACTCTCCACCATCGCCGCGGTCGCCCGCAGGCTCGGCCGCGAGTTGCCGACTTGGGTCCTCCCCACCATCCACGACACCGACAGCGCTCTGGCCGAAGACCTGCTGGAAGAACTCCGCCGTCGATTCGGCGCCAAGGTCGCGCCGAACCCCGTCCGCCGGGACAGCGCGCTCCGCGAGGCCGCCTCGTTCGGGCAACCCATCATCGACTACGCGCCCGACGCCCCGGGCGCCCAGGACTACGCCGCCATCACGCAGTGGCTCATCGATCGGCTGCGCATCAACCGGGCCGACCAGCCGGCGCCGAAACTCCCGACCACGCCGGTCGCAGCACCCGCGGGCGAGATCACGCCCAAACCCGTGAGCGCCGCGACAATCCCGGCCGAATCCATCCGATCCGACAGCGCTCAGCAACTCGATCCGTCCGGTCCCGACCCATCCGACCCTGGACAATCGCAGGGCCCCGCCCGTGCCGAACGGCTCGCGCAGACCACCGAGCAACTCCGCTCGCACGTCGATCGGCTTTCTGGCGGTCAGACTGAGTTGATCGAACCAGAGACCCCCGACGGAACTGAGTTGATCGAACCAGAGACCCCCGACGGAGCGGCGTCTACGCAGCCGGTCCGGGTCCCCACGCGTCCGGCAACGGCCGTCCGCCTCATCACCGACAATGATCGCCCCACAGAGGTGCATCCCTCCGCGCGACGCATGCTGGGCGTCACCATCACGCCGCAGGGCGTGCTGTTCTTGCAACCCGTAACCGCGGGCGCACGCCTGTTTGTTGCCGGGGACTTCAACGGCTGGTCGATCACCTCCCACCCGCTGAAACTCAACCGTGCCTTGGGCGTCTACGAATGCTGCGTCCCGCTTCCCGAGGGCGTCCATCCGTACAAGCTTGTCGTCGACGGCCGCTGGATCAACGACCCCTACAACCCCGAGCGCGTCAGCGACGGCAAGGACGGACACAACACCATCCTGCGCGTGCCCACGGGCAAGGCCGCGACGCCGAACACTGCATCCGGAGACGCGCAAGTTCTGCCGAACCCCGACGCGAACGGCGATCCCAAGGTCGTCATCCAAGCAAGCTCCGCCACCCCGCCGATACCGAAGTCCGGTACTTAGCGACAGATGAGAGCGTGCGGCAGGGCCTCAACCCGGCGCCCCACTCCGTGATGCCTCATGATCGGCACGCCTCTTGCGTGACACATAGGTCGCGTCGCGTGACGCCATTCAATCACAGCCAGCCCGAACCTCGGCAGGACGCCGACGACAGGAACGGACCATGACGGACCACTTCGGGACCCACACCCCGCTCGGCGCTTCGACACGCACACCCCCGCAGGAGACCGACGGCGGCGCGGCTCGCCCGCTGCCGCCGCTTCCGTCTCCGCCGTCGCTCTCGCCGGAGATGACGCAGCCCGGAGCCGTCCCGCCCTATCCGCGTCTGCGCCTAGCCGAGCCCGAGCCGCGCACCTGCGATGACATCGCCAATCTCTTCCTGGGCGATACCGGTCTTCAGACGGATCCGAGCGCCGAGCCGAGAACTACACCCAGCCCCGCGCGGTCGACCGACGATGTCCGCTGCGAGGGCGTGATCCTTGGCCATCTTCCGGTCCTTCCAGCGGCCTGGGTCTCGGTCTATGCCCGGACCCGCGCCGCAGCGACGCAGCGCCCGGTCGCCGTCCTGCATCGCCGTGTGCAGAGCGTTGAGCTCGACCTCTGCCCCGCGCCGTCCAAGTCTCAGTCCATCGCACGGCCGCAGACCACCGATGATCTGGAATCGGCGATCGCTACCGCCGCCGAGCACCGCGCGGACTGGCTCGTCCGCGTCCCGGAACTGGACGAGCCGGACCTTGCTGAGTTGGCTGGGCTGACGGATCTCACCATCCTCACCACCGCCGGCGAGCATGCCTTGGTCGCGACCTACCGAGTCCTCAAGACGTTCGCGGCCGCGCTCAATGCGCCCGGCATCAGCAAGAACACCCCCAAACGCACGCCGGGCTTGCGTGTCGCATTCTTCTTACCCGAGGGCGCCCCGCACGGACCGGCTCGCTTCGCGGCGGACCGTCTGGTTGAGACGGCGCAGTCGTTCCTTGACGTTACCCCCGAGTACGAACTGATCGCCGCACGCATCCAACCCTCGCGTCGCATTGCGCTGTTTGCCGGCGGCTTCGAGGCGCCGGCTCAGGAGCTGATCGACGCCGTCACGGCTGCCGACGAGGCGGCCCGCGCCCATCGACCCGCTCGCGCGCAGCCGGAACCCAAGCCGCAGCCGAATCCGATGCACGCCGCCGAAGCGGCGGACCGTACCGATGCGCCCGATCTGACCAACGAGATGGCCGCTTCCATCGCCCGCGAACTGCGGGGCGCGGCCCAGGCTGCCGAAGAGCAACCCGCGGCTCCGACCAACGAGTCCTCCCGTGCTTCGACTGATCCGCCATCCAGCCGCCTCTGGGCTACGCGCCTGCCGGGGTTGTCGCCGCTCCGCGCTCGCTGCCCGTACGCCGAGGATGTCGAGATGGCGACGGACGATCAGGGTCGCCTCCATCTCATCGCCGACGCCCACGAGCGCGCGCACGGCTCACCGTCGACCACACCCGCTTCCGCGACGACACAGTTGCTCAATGCCGCGGCGTGGGCCGAGGATCACCGATCGCTGCTCGCACTCACCGAGCCGAAACTGACGACCAACGCGCGTGCCGACCGCTCAACGATGCAGCCCGCGATGCACCTGGTTGTTTCCTCGGCGCCCGCCGTCCGGCCGCTCATCGACACCGAGCTGCGTATCCACCTCGTCGCCGGCGATGCGCTCTTGCCGCTGAACGCCTAAGCCGCTGCGAGCATCCGCACGTTCAAGCGACCGCTCGCTATGCGCACAAAAAACACGCGGACTCCGTCGAGCCCGCGTGCAGCTTGTACTCACTCAGTTGAACGCCAACGGCGTCAGGCCGACTCGGCCCGCGTCGTCCGCATCTCTTCCAGCGTCCGCCCGTCACGCACGGCGGTTTCGTCGATCACGTACTCGACGCCTTCGTTGTCCAGGTCGGGCAACTCGTACATCAGATCGAGCATCGTCTCTTCGAGGACCGCACGCAGTGCCCGAGCGCCCGTATCGCGCTTCACGGCCTTGCTCGCGAGTTCGGTCAACGCGCCATCCGTGAACGTCAGCTTGGCGCCCTCGATCGAGAACATGTGCTGGTACTGCTTCACCAACGCGTTCTTCGGCTCGGTCAGGATCGAAACCAACGCCTCGCGGGTCAACGGCATCAACGGGGTGACCACCGGCAGGCGACCGACAAGTTCCGGGATCAACCCGAACTCGACCACGTCCTCCGCCGACGCCCGCGCGAGCAGCGCTTCACGCTCCTGCTCGGCCTTGACCATCGGGCCCGTGTCGTCGGCCATGAAACCGATCCGGGTCTTGCCGAGACGGCGGCGGATCACTTCCTCGAGCCCCACGAACGTCCCGCCGCAGATGAACAGGATGTTGCGGGTATCGATCTGGATGTACTGCTGCTCGGGGTGCTTGCGGCCGCCCTGCGGCGGCACGTTCGCGACGGTGCCC
>JBCBZM010000019.1:0-32804 GCA_039815345.1 Planctomycetota bacterium
CCGCTCATGATCGAGTACTTCACCAAGGTCCGCGAGTCTCTCGCGCCCGGCGGCATGTTCTTCGTCGATCACTACGGCGGGTACGAATCCATGAAAGAGTGCGAGGAAGACCGCCCGCTCGAAGGCTTCACCTACGTCTGGGATCAGCACAACTACAACCCCGTCACGGGCGAGATGCAGTGCTACATCCACTTCAAGTTCCCCGACGGCTCCAAAATGAAACGCGCCTTCGAGTACACCTGGCGCCTCTGGACACTGCCAGAGATCCAGGAACTCATGAAGGAAGCCGGCTTCAAGAACGTCACCGTCCACGCCGAGGGCACGGACGAGGACGGCGAGGGTGACGGTGATTTCAACCCCGCCGATGTCATCGACGCCGACGCCGCCTTCCTGACCTATATCACGGGTGAGAAATAGGCCCGCGGGGCCCAGCGGGCGCTAGCCTTCACCGATGAGTGTGAGCCGATGAGCAACCCGCTGGCCTTCGACGAGTCGCTGCTACCCCTCGCCGCAGCCGTGGAGCGCGCGCTCGAAGGCGTCAGCGACGCGATGCGCCAGGCCCTCGATACCCCGTGGCCCGATGTCGCTGCGCTCTGTCGGCACGTCGAACGCTACCGGGGCAAGATGCTCCGCCCACGGCTCGTCCTGCTCGCCTCGGCCGCGGGGGGCGACGGTGAACTCAAAGCGGCTTCGGAATCAGCCACCAAGCTCGCCGCCGTCTTCGAGACCATCCACCTCGCCACGCTCGTGCACGACGATGTGCTCGATGACGCCGACGTGCGGCGCGACGCCCAGACCATCAGCGCCATGCGTGGCGTCGAGACGGCCGTGATCCTGGGCGACTACCTCATCGCCGCGGCTTACCGCCTGTGCTCGTCTATCGGCGACGGCTCGCTCGCGCTCGAAGTCGCACGCGTCTGCATGCGCACCGCCGAAGGCGAGATCCTGCAACTCTCGCACCGCCGCGACTGGTCGGTCGATGAGCCCACCTACGAAGCGATCGTCGGCGGCAAGACCGGCGAACTGATCGCGGCCTCCTGCCGGCTCGGCGGCCGCGTCGGCGGGCTCGATGACGCACGCGAAGCCGCCCTCGCCGCCTTCGGCTGGCACGTCGGCGTCGCCTTCCAGATCCAAGACGACCTGCTCGACCTGCTCGGCGACGAGGCCTCGGTCGGCAAATCGGTCGGCAAGGACCTCGAAAAAGGCAAGCTCACGCTCCCCCTGATCCGCTACCTCGGATCGGCCGAACCCACCGCCCGAGGTCGCGTGCTCTCGCTGATCGATGTCGCTTCGGCCGGCGGACCGGGCGCCCACGACGCCGCCGGCGAGATCGTCGCCGCCCTCCGCGCCTCAACCGCGATCGAGGAAAGCAAAGCCCGCGCTCTCGAACTCGCCGATCTCGCGATCAACGAACTGAGCGTGCTGCCCGAAACCCCGGCCCGGCGGATGCTCGAAGCCATGGCCAACGCGGCCGTGCAACGCTCGCGGTAAGCAACCAATCCCAAAACAACCGCAGCCCGACGCGGTCGCGTCGGGCTGCGTAAGCGACAAACCGTTGCCGGTCAGCGCGTGCTTGAGCGGCGACGGCGCGCGGCGCCCAGCAAACCGAGCCCCAGCACGCCCGCGGTCATCGGCGCCGGGATCACTTCCGCCGTGATCTCAAACCGGATCGCCGGGCCATCGGGCGATTCCTTGCTCCAGAAATCGGGAAACTCCACCGCGCCGCCCTGCGCGGCCGGGTGCAGCGAACTCAGCGAGAAGCTGAGAATGCCAAGATCCAAGCCATCGGCCAGATAGCCCGCGATCGCGGGGTTGTTGACGTCCAGATCGAACGCGAACTCGGTCCCCGAAGCGACCAGGTCTCCGGGCGTGACGCTCGCCTGGCCGACCGCGAACGGGTTGGTCTCGAAGCCGTCGCGCACGTTGTTCGAGACGTTACGCAGGTTGCCCGAGCCGTCGAAGTCGGCCGCGAACGCGAAGCGCACGTCTTCCTGCGTCGGCCCGCCCGCGCCCCAGTTGAAATCCTCGCCGTAGGCGAACGCGTTGAGCCCAGCGTTGAACCCGGTGCCGTAGAGCTCGATCGGCAGGCCCGCGTCGGTATCGGGCGTGAACCGCGGATCGCTCGGCAGCAGCGTGGAGCGGAACGAATCGGCCGTGGGGTCGTAGGCAAACGCGCTGTCGGTCGCGATGGTCGCGACAACGCGCGCGCCGGTGATGACGTAGTTCTCGGCGCCCTGTCCCGGCGCAAAGTTGCCGGCCGTGACGTAGCTGACCAGCGCCTGCGCGTCGCGGTCGTCGAACAGGCCGGGCGTGAAGCCGGGGTAGAACGTCGAGATCGTCTCGCGGTCACCGCCCGGGCCGAACGGGTAGTTCCAGCGGTCGAACGTGGGCTGGTCGAAGTTGGCGGTGGTCTGAGCCGACGCCGCGGCGGCGGTCAGCGAGAGCGCGAGGATCGTCGTGGAACGCACGGGGTTTTCCTTACTTGAACGGATCGGGATGGAGGGCATTTCGGATCGAGGCGGAGCCCATCACGGGCAACCCTGACTCCAAATCGCGAGATAACAAGAGAAATCACTGAGATCTACGCCATCTCCGCCGCCCGCGACCAGATCGCAGGTCCCGGTCGGCGTGATGTCCGCCCGAGGGTCATTGGTCGCCCAGCGGGACAAATACGCCGAGAAGTCGCTCAGCGTGACCAGCCCGTCGGGCGGCGCGTCCCCCTCGCCGTCGGTCGTCACATCCGCGGGCGAGCAAGGCGCCACGCCGAACTCGATCACCAGCGAGACCGCCGGGACGTTGTCCTCTTCTTTCGTATAGAACGCGGCCACGGCCGCCGACTGCTGACTCGTCCCCGAAGCGCTCGAAATGCTGAAACCGAGCAGCCCCGAATCGAGCGCGTCCTGGATGTACCCCAGCACAAACGGCTCCGACAGGTCGACCTCAAACGTGAAAGTCGCATCCACAGGCACGTCGGCGCCCGGGCTCACCGCGTCGGTCAGGCCGACCGCCCAGATCGCCGGCTCGAACCGGTCGCGCACGTTGTTGGAGATATCGATCACCGAGCCGCCCGCGTCGAACGCGGCCGCGTAGGCATTGCGGATATCGACCCCGAAGGCCCCGGTGGGGGAGTAGGCGCCCGTCTCGCCGTAGCTCAACAGGGTGAAGCCATTGCGGAAATCCGTCCCGCTGAGCACGATCGCGTCGGCCGGGTCGGTGTCCGCGATGAACTCCGGATCGGCCGGGTCCAGCCGAGACTGCCACGGATCCGGCGTCGCGTCGTAGATAAACGTCAGATCACGCGAGACGGTTGCCGTCAGCGTGACGCTTGTGATCTCATAGCTGGCGGCGCCCTTTCCGGGCATCACCTGATCGGTCGTATCAAAGGTGACGAGATACTGACCGTCGCGCTCGTCGAAGATCCCCTCAAACACGGGGTCGAAGTTCGCGAAGACCTGCGCCTCTTCTTTCGTACCCGGCGTTGAGTTGAAGGGGTAGTTCCACCGATCAAACGTGGGTTCGGTCCAAGCCGCTGTTTGGGCCGCGGCCGGGGCTGAGACAACCCCCGCTGCAACAGCCAAAAGCAGGCCTACGGCGGGTCGGCAAAAACGTTCGGTATTGAGATCGAGTCTCAGTTGCAGCTTCATGGACGACAGCCTAGGCTGTTTCAAGCTACAGTCAACACTCTCACAGCAATCATTCCACTGACACAGGACTTTGCGGAGCTTCGCATCGTGAATAGCCGCCACGGCACTTCCAACTTGCCGACGCCCGTACCGGTTCATGCCCGGTCCGCGTTCACGCTGATCGAACTGCTCGTCGTCATCGCGATCATCGCGCTGCTCGTGGGCATTCTGCTACCCGCCTTGCAGCGCGCTTCGGGCGCCGGCCGGGTCGCCAAAGACATGGCGATCGCCCATCAACTGATGCGTGGCTACACCCTGTATGCGAACGACCACAACGACGAAGTCATCCCTGGCCTGCTCGATCACCGCAGCGACGTCGGCCCGAACGCCGCCTTCCGCGTCGAAGACCTGGCCGGCGAACCGGTCGATGGTCTCTCCGCCGCCCGGTACCCGTGGCGGCTGCTGCCGTACCTGAACAACGACCTCAGCGGGCTCTACCGCGACCGCACGTTCCTCGATGCGGTCGAAGAGGTCTACGGCACGAGCGGCTATTGGAACAACTACAACGTCTCGGTCAGCCCGACCTTCGGCATCAACGCCTCGGCCGTGGGCGGCGCGTACGACCAGCCGGACTACGACGGCTCCAAGTCGTGGCTCCGCCAGCGCCGCACCTTCGGCGTCGTGACCCGCCTCGACCAGCCCCGCCGATCCGATCGGCTCATCACGTTCGCCACCGCGCGGGCGCCGCTCGGTTGGTACGACCCGCGGCTCGGCCTCAGCGACCCGTCGGGATTCCATGAAGTGCTGCCTCCGATGCTCGCCTCCGGCATGCTCTGGGAAGACGCCTACGACGACCAAGCCCAAGACCCGAGGGTCAACTCGGGCTACGTCGAACTCCGCCACAACGGCAAGGCCGTGGTCGGCGTCTTCGACGGCCACGCCGCGTCGTTGGACTGGAACGAACTCAACGACATGTCGCGGTGGACCGACGGGATGAAGTACGCCCGCGAGGCCGAGGTGCGGTCGCGCTGACCGGCTCTGAAGTCGGCAACCGATCTGGCGCCTACATCGCCCCTCGCATCGCTACGCTTGCCGCGATGACGAACGCCCATTCCGACTATCTCAACGAGCTCTCGTGGCGCGGCCTGCTCCACCAGACCACCAACGACGACGCCATCCGTGCGCACCTCGCCGAGCCCGGGACCTCGCCCCGCCGGGCCTATACGGGCTTCGACCCGACCGCCGATTCGCTCACCATCGGCAACCTCGTCCCGATCATGATGATGGTCCACCTCGCCCGCGCCGGGCACGAGCCGATCGTCGTCTCCGGCGGCGGCACGGGGCTCATCGGCGATCCCTCGGGCAAGTCGGCCGAGCGCCAGCTCATGACCGCCGAGCGCGTCGCGGACAACGTCGAGCAGCAGGGCAAGATCTTCGGCCGCGTCTTCGAGCACGCCGGCCTGCCCGCGCCGAAGCGCGTCAACAACCTTGACTGGCTCAGCAAGCTCAGCTTCTTGGAGGTGCTGCGCGATGTCGGCAAGCACTTCAGCGTCAACATGATGGTGCAGAAAGATTCGGTGCGCGAACGGCTCAACAGCCGCGACCAGGGCATTAGCTACACCGAGTTCAGCTACATGATCCTCCAGTCGTACGACTTCGCGTACCTGCACGACCGCATGGGCGTGACGATTCAGATGGGCGGCTCGGACCAGTTCGGCAACATCGTCGCCGGAACGGATCTCATCCGCCGCCGAGCCGCGGCGGCCGCGATCGAACGCAACGAAGACCCCGAAGCCGCCCCGGCCGAAGCCTTCGGCATCACCGCGCCACTGGTGACCAAAGCCGACGGCGGCAAGTTCGGCAAAACCGAATCCGGAGCGGTCTGGCTCAGCGGGCCGGCCGAGGGCGAAGCCGCCGATACACCCGCGCGCACGTCGGCGTACGAGTACTACCAGTTCTGGTTGAACGCCTCGGACGAAGATGTCGGGCGCTACCTGCGTCTGTTTACGCTACTGACGCACGATGAGATCAAAGCGCTCGAAGCCGAGCACGCCGAGGCGCCGGGCAAGCGCGCGGCGCAGCGCAAGCTGGCGCAAGAAGCCACGGCGCTCTTGCACGGCCCCGCAGCGCGCGACCAGGCCGAAGCCGCGGGCAAGGCGCTCTTCAGCGGCGACATCGCCGGGCTGGACGCGAACACGCTGGCGTCCGTCTTCGCGGGCGCCCCGTCGTCCACGCTCGACCGCGCCCGGCTCGAAGGCGAAGGCGTTGTCGCGGTGGACCTGCTCATCGAAGTCGGGCTGGCCAAGTCCAATCGCGAGGCCCGCGAGTTCCTGGGCGCCGGCTCGGTGAGCGCGAACGGCGAGAAGGCCAACGCCGAGCGTGTCTTCAGAGCAGCCGACCTGCTGCACGGCACGACCATCGCCCTCCGCCGAGGCAAGAAAGCCTGGCACGTCACGCGCTGGATGTAACAGGAGTCGTCCCAGTTTCGTGCCCGCCCTTTCTGGGACTACTACCGGTTCCGCCGGATTTCGCTTGTTTTGCAGCATCGGCATCGTGATACTGCGCGGTGGAGGAGACTGAGGGCTTATCTGCCGGAGGTCCCATGTACACCGTTGCCGAAGTGCTGCGCGAGAAAGGGTCGTCGGTCCTGACGATCGGTCCCGATGCCACCGTGCTCGACGCGGCCCACATGATGAACGAAGCCCGCGTCGGGTCGCTGATCGTCGCGACCGGCGAAGCGCGGGACGGCGAGCTCGAAGCTTGCATCCGCGGGCCCGCGGTCAGCGGGCTGGCGGGCATCCTGACGGAGCGCGATCTGCTCATGCGCGTGCTCGCCGCCGAGCGCGACCCCAAAGCCACCCGCGTGTCGCAGGTCATGACCTCGCGCGTGCTGACGTGCCAGCCGACCACCCCGCTGGAGGAGATCCGCAACGTCATGCGCGACGAACGCATCCGCCACATGCCCGTGCTCGACGGCGGCTGGATCGTGGGCATGCTCTCGATCGGCGACCTGAACATCGCCGAGACCGTCACGCTGACGCACACGATCGAAACGCTGGAGGCCTACATCGCCGGCGGCTAGCCCGCGGGCGCTTGGAAGAAGACTCGGTTTGCAGTGACGAGCGTGCAGTGAGAGGAGGGTGGGTGAGGAGTGGCGCGTACCGCGGCGCGCGAGCGCCCGGTGCGCCATCAATCTGCCTGTGTGGTCAACCCGCCGCGGCGCCGTTCGGCCGCAGCGTGCCCGTTGTGCTCGGTCGGCCGAAGTAGTCGTTCGCCACGCGGCGGATATCGTCGAGCGTGACCGCCGCGAGCCGTTCGAGGTCCTCATCGAGCGGGCGGTAATCCCCCTCGGCCGTCCACAAGCGCCCCAGCCGCTGCATCCGATCGCCCGGGCGTTCGCCGCCCAGCGTGGCGCCGGTCAGCGCTTTGGAGCGCAGGCGTTCGAGGTCCTCGGCCTTGGCGCCGTCGGCCAGCGCGGCCAACTCGTGGTCGATGATCGAGCCGATCTCATCGAGCCGTTCCGGATCGCCCGAGGCGTAGACCATGAACATCCCGTCGCCGTCGTGCGGGTCGAAACTCGCCTGCGCGTCCTCGGCCAGGCCTGGCTCGATGAGCGACCAGTGCAGGCGGCTGTTATCCCGAGCGCCCAGCAGTTGGGCGAGCAAAGACGCCGCGTAGCGATCGGGGTCCTGCGCGGCCGGCGCGGGCGCCAGCTTGAGGTAGTACCCCCGGCTGACATCCTCGGTCAGGTCCAGACTCTTGCCCGACGGCGCCCCACTCGGGCCGGTGCGATCGGCGCCCGTGCGCTGCCACGAGCCGCAAGACTGAGCGACCTCCGCGGCGATCGCGTCGAAGTCCACTCGGCCCGCGAGCGCCAGCACGGTGTTGTCGGCCGAGTAGCGGTCGTCGAAGTACGCCGCCATGTCGTCACGCTGCAGGTCGGTGATCGTCTCGACGGTGCCCAGCACGCGGTGTGCGAGCGGGTGATCGGCGTAGTACGCGGCCTGCGCGGCTTCGTACAGCACCCAGAACGGCTCGTCCTTGTACATCGCGATTTCTTCGAGGATGACGCCCTTCTCCGTGTCGAAGTCGTCCTGCCGAAGCGCGGGCCGCATCATGCGTGCGATCAGTTCGGTCGCCGCCGAAAGCCGCTCGGGCAGCACCTGCGCGTAAAAGCAAGTCACCTCGTGGCTCGTGTACGCGTTGTTGCGGGCGCCCAGATCATCGAAGCCCCGGTTGATCTGCTCGGCGGTTAGGTCGGCTGACCCTTTGAACATCATGTGTTCGAGGTAGTGGCTCACGCCCATGAGCGCGGGCGTCTCGTCGCGAGCGCCGGTTTTGACAAAGAACCCGGCCGCGGCGGTCGGCGCGCCCGCGTCCACCTCCGCGATGATCTCAAGCCCGTTGTCCAGCGTGGTACGTCGAAAGTCGATCGGCATGCGGGCATGCTAGCGGGGCGGCGCCGGCTTCACGCTGGACGTCACGCGAGACGTCTGATTCGCGGCGTCCATCGCCGCAAGGATCGCCCGGCACGCCGAGGCGGGGTCGGCCGCGCCGCACACCGCCGACGAAACCGCCACGCCCCGGCACCCCATCGCGGCCAGTTCGCCCGCACGGGTCGCGTCAATCCCGCTGATCGCAAGATGCGGCACCCGCGCGAGCCGCGCATCGGCGAGCAACGCTCGCAGATACGCCGGCCCGGCCAAAGTTGGCTTGGCCTTGGTCGTCGAGGCGAACATCGGCCCAAGCCCCAGCGAGTCGGCGCCCGCGTCAATCGCGGCTCGGGCTTCGGCGATGCGAGCTGTCGAGACCCCGATCCGCAGCGAAGGCCCCGCGAGCCGCCGCGCTTCAGCCACGGGCAGATCGTGCTGCCCCAGATGCACCGCGTCGGCTTGGGCTGCCAGCGCCATGTCCACGCGGTCGTTGATCACCACCGCCGCGCCCATCGGCCGGGCGACCGAAACCAGCCAGCGCGCCCTTGCGAAATGCTCGGCGTCACCCAAGTCCTTCTCGCGCAGCTGCACACAATCGGCTCCGCCTTCCAAGGCCTGCTCGGCCACCGCCTGCCACGGGCGGCCCTTGCACAGCGACTCGGTCAGCAGCACGCACAGCCGCCACTGCGGCGCCGACGCGCGATGCAGTGCGACCGACAGCGCACGATCTACGTCGTACGCCTCATACCGCAAGCGCTCGAGCACGCGGGCGGCCTCGGGCTGTTGGATCTTGGCGGCTTCTTCGAGCGTCCGCAGCGATTCGGTCAGCCGCACACCCGCGGCCGCGGCGATCGCCGAGACATCGGACCGGTCAAACTCGGCTTCGGTCGCGACCTCGGTCCCCACATCACCGGGCGTGTCGCGAGCGGCGAGCCGGGCGAGGCGATTCGGCGCGAGCGTGTCGACAGCCGTCCGGAGCCCGTGGCGGAGGTGCTTGAGGCGCTCGGACAGGTCTCGGTCATCGAGCGTGAACCGGGCGAGGTCTTCGAGCGTGCGCGCGCCCTCGCCCGCGCGATTGGCGGCCGCGTCGATCATTCTGACAAGGCCGTCAGAACGGGGCGGGTTGATGGGCGAATCGGGCGTCATCTGGCGGAACGCTAGCCAATCGCTAGGCTCGACGCGAAGACGCCGACCCGCGACGGCCGCGGGCGCTCGGCGTTCGGCCCAAGGACGGAGCCCCGACGCATGCCCGACGCCGACCCGTGCGTGATCGTGATCTTTGGCGCCTCCGGCGACCTAACCGCCCGCAAGCTCGTGCCCGCGCTGTACGAGCTCGATCGCCAGGGCCGCCTGCCCAAAGGCGCCTGTGTGCTGGGTGTGTCTCGGACCGAGTTCTCCGACGACGCCTTCCGCGAAAAACTCACGCCGATGGCCCGCGAGCACGCCAGCGGGTTCGACGAAGACCACTGGGCCGACTTCGCCAAGCGCGTCCACTACCACGCGGCCGACGCAACCAAGACCGACGCCTTCAAGGGCCTGCTCAAGCGGGCCGACGAACTCGGCGCCACGCACGGCATCAACTGCGACACAGGCGGCCCGAACCTGCTCTTGTACCTGTCCGTGGCGCCCTGGCTGTATCAGCCGATCATCGCCGCGGCGGGCGAGGCGGGCGTGGTCACCGAGCGGCGGCGTTGGTGCAGCCTCAACCAGGACCGCGCCGCGTGGCAGCGGGTCATTGTCGAAAAGCCGTTCGGCGAGGACCTGGCCTCGGCCGTGGAACTCAATCAGGCGCTCGGCCGAGTCTTCGACGAGGACATGATTTACCGCATCGATCACTACCTCGCCAAGGAACTCGTCCAGAACATCCTCGTGCTCCGGTTCGCCAACGCGATCTTCGAGCCGATCTGGAACCAGGCGCACATCGACCACGTGCAGGTGACCGCGGCCGAGTCGATCGGCGTCGGCTCCCGCGCGGGTGGGTTCTACGACAACGCGGGCGCGCTGCGCGACATGATCCAGAGCCATCTCTTGCAGGTCTTGGCGTTGGTCGCGATGGAGCCGCCCTCGGTCTACGGCGCCGCGGCGATCGCGCAGGAAAAGTCCAAGATCCTCGACGCCGCCGTGCTGGTCGATCCGTCGCGCGCGCACGACTTCGGCGTCTTCGGCCGCTACACCACGACGGGCGGTGAGCCGGGCTACGCCGAGACCGAGGGCGTCGATCCGGAGAAACGAACCGAGACCTACGCGGCGCTGCGGCTGGAGTTCGACAACTGGCGCTGGGCGGGCGTGCCCTTCTTTGTCCGCAGCGGCAAGAAGATGGCCCGCAAGTCGACCGAGGTGGTCGTGCAGTTCAAGAACGCGCCGACCAACATGTTCCGTGCGCTCAACCCCAACGTGGGCGCCGAGCCGCCGAACCGGCTCGTGCTGCGCGTGGCGCCGAACGAAGAAATCAGCCTGCGCGTCAGCGGCAAGGTGCCAGGACCCGGGCTCAAAATCGCGACCGCGGATCTGGACCTGGACTATCTGGACGTCTTCGGCGGTGAGCAGGTCGAGGCCTACGGCCCGCTGCTGCTCGATGCGATGCGCGGCGATCGGACGCTCTTCAAACACCGCGATGAGGTCGAGGGCGGCTGGCGGATCTGCGAGCCGTTCCTTACCAGCGAACGCCTGCGCAAGGGCATCGAGGACTACCCGGGCGGGTCGTGGGGCCCGGCCGGCGCCGACATTCTGATCGGGACCAGCGGGCGCGACTGGCATAACGCCTGAGCCGTTGGGCGCGACGCCTCGCGGCTCCTATCCTGCCCGCATGTCCGATCCGATCCCTCTCGAGCCCAACGTCGCCGCGCCCCCTCTGCCCGGAACCGTTGTGGTGCGCGACGATGTCGATGGCGTGGTGGACGCGGTCGCCTCGGACCTGTTCTTCCAGGCGCTCGGCTGCGTGCGCGCATTTGGGGACTTCCACATCGCGCTCTCCGGCGGCTCGACCCCGCAGCCGCTCTATCGGCGCCTCATGTACGATCCCAACTTCCGCGAGCTGCCATGGTCGCGTACGCACTTGTGGATCGTCGACGAGCGCCGCGTGCCGTTCGAGGACGAGCGGAGCAACTTCCGCATGATCCGCGAGTGGATCGTCGAGCACAGCGACATCCCGCCGCAGCAGGTCCACCCGATGACGCCCTTCGGCCGGGACGAAGGGACGGGCGAACTGATCGAACGCCCCGACGCCGACGCGGCGTACGAGCACGAGCTGCGCGAGCACCTCGGCTGGCGCGACAAGGGGCACGATCGGCTGGACTATGTGCTGCTGGGCATGGGCGGCGACGGGCACACGGCTAGCCTGTTCCCGCACTCCCCCGCGCTGTCGATCGAGGACCGCCTGGTCGCGATGAACGAAGGCGAGGGCGTCGTGCCGCCGCCGCGGATCACGATGACGTATCCGCTCATCAACTCGGCGCGCATGATCGCGGTCATGGTGACCGGCTCGGGCAAACGCGAGATGGTGTCGCGCGTGGCGTCGGGCGTGGAATCACCACGGGACCTGCCCGTGCTGGGTGTGAAGCCGATCGGCGGCGAGATGCGCTGGTATCTCGACCGCGCCGCGTGCCCGGCTGCCAACGCGTCGGGCGAGGCCTGATGCCCGCGTTGCCGGTGGAAGCCAACCCGAATGTCTCGTTCGCGGTCCTGCACGAGGACGAGCGCGTGGCGGTGGTCGCCAAGCCGCCGCGGATGGTCTCGACGCCGGGCGTCGGGCACACGACCGACACGCTGCTCAACGGGCTGATCGCGCGTTGGGGTGATCGTCTGAGCCAACTCGGCGCGTCGCGCTCGTGGGGCTTGCTGCACCGGCTCGATCGCGAGACGAGCGGGGCGCTGCTGGTCGCGTTCGACGTGCCCGCGTACGCGGCGCTGCGCGAGCAGTTCGAGTCCAGGCAGATGCGGAAGTTCTACTGGGCCGTCGTCAAGGGCGCGCCCAAGAACGGCAAGGGCGTGGTGCGGTACCCGATCGCCGAGCAGCTCCGGTCGAGCGGCAAGTACACGCAGGTGCGCACGGGCCGGGTCGCGTCGAAGACCGACCGCGCGGGTCGACCCGCGGTCACGGCCTACCGCACGCTGAGCGTCGGTGTGGGCGCCTCGCTGGTGGAGTGCCGAGCGGTCACCGGCCGGCTGCACCAGATCCGCATCCACATGGACGCGATCGGCTGCGCGGTGCTGGGTGACGACACGTACGGCCCCGAAATGGTCCGCCGCGCGTCCTCGCGGCTCGCGCTGCACGCGCACCGCATCGCGTGTCAGCACCCGGACGGCGGGACGCTGGACGTGCGCACGCCGTGGCCCAAAGACCTGCGCAACGTGCTGCGCCGAGCCGAACTGCCCCGGCCCGACCTGAAGCCGGAAGAGCAGGACGACGCCGACCGCGCGGACTAGCTCGGTTCATTTGTGCCGTTCGCTTCCGCGAACTCCGCGATCACAGCCATCAAATCGGAGGCGAGGCCGTCGGCGAACAACCAGCCGCTGTTCGTGACGCGCCATCGGTCTGTGACTTCCAGACGCCCGGTTTGTTGCAGACGCTCGGCTTTGGCTCGTAAGGCAGCGGGCAAGCGCTCGTGGATGGCGTTGGCATCGGCGAGCACGCGCTCGGCGTCGACGCCCTCGGCCAGACGCAGACCGGTCATGAGGCGTTCCATCAGGGCCCGCGCGGCGTGCCGGGGCTCATGATCGATGATCGCGCTGTAGCCCTCGCCCGTGTGGTCGGCGAGGTAGTCGTCGAGCCGGGGCACGTTCTTCCATCGTGCGCCCGCGACGTGCGCCGACGCCGACGGCCCGGCGGCCAGCCACTGCTCCTGACGCCAGTACGCGAGGTTGTGCCGAGACTCTTCGCCTTCGACCGCGTAGTTCGACACCTCGTACCTGCGCAAACCCGCGGGCGCAAGGCGTTCGTCCAGCCGTTCGAACATGGCGACTTCCAGGTCTTCGTCGGTCGGCTCGAAGCGCCCGAGCTCGAGCCGTTTGGTCATCGCGGTGTTGGGTTCGTAGGTGAGGTTGTAGCACGACAGGTGCGTGACGCCGAGGTCGAGCGCGCGGGTCAGGTCGTCGTCGAAGTCCCCGAGCGTCTGACCCGCGATGGCGTAGATGAGATCGATCGAACGACGCGCGATGCCCGCGGCGTCGGCGAGCTTCAGCGCTCGGCCGACGTTGGCCGGGTCGTGCCAGCGTTCGAGTGTCTTGAGATGGTCGGTGTTGAATGACTGTGCGCCGATGCTGAGCCGATCGACGCCGCCCGCAGCCAGCGTTTCGAACAGCTCGGGGGTCGCGGTTTCGGGGTTGCACTCGACGGTCCACTCTTCGAGCTGGGACAGATCGAAATGCTCGGCCAGCGCCGCGAGGAGCGGGCGCCACAGCTCGACGCGGAGGAGCGTGGGCGTGCCGCCGCCGATGAAGATCGTGCGAAGCGGGCCCGCGATCGGCGCTTGCGCGGCGAGCTCCCGGATCAGCCGATCGGTGAACGGCTGCTGCCGATCGCGGGTGTCCACGATCGAATAGAAGTCGCAATAGTGACATTTATGGAAGCAAAAGGGGATGTGGATGTACAAGGAAGTAGGACGGGAAGTGGGGCGGTCGGGAGTGCTCGAAGCGTGTTCGGACGCGCGCAGCGGCTCTCGGGCCGTGGGCGGCGGGCCGGCGGTTCGTTGCTGGGTCAGGCTGACGCGGGTATGGTGGTCGATGGATGGTGTCCGTGCCGGGGTCTGTGGTGGCCTCCGACGGGGAGCCGTGTTGGCCGGCGAGTGGTCCTGAGTGATCTTTGACGGCCCGGAGGCGTGGCGTGGGCGAAAGCAGCATGACCGAGGACGGTGTCGCGGTGGATGTCACACTCGTACTGGTGCGCAAAGACGGCCGAACGCTCGATGTGAAGCTCAAGAAGGAGCGGACCGTCTTGGGTCGGCAGACCGAATGCGATATCCGCGTGCCGGTCGGCGCCGTGTCGCGGCAGCACTGCGAGTTCCGGCTCGAAGGCGACGGCTCGGTCAAAGTGCGCGATCTCGGCTCGAGCAACGGCACCTTCGTCAACGCCGAGCGCACCGACGAAGCGACGCTGGAAGCGGGCGACATTGTTTCGGTCGGGCCGGTGCGACTGGTCGCGCGGATCGACGGCGTCCCGGCGTCGGTTGATCCGGTCGACATCTGGAGCCGCGGCGGCGCCGACGAAGCGGTCTCCGCGGGCAAGGGAGGTCCGAGGCTCGCGCAGGACCCGGCGCCGCGAGGCGAACCCGCGGCCGGTCCGATCGGGGCGCCCCCGCCCTTGATCGGCGGCGGGAGCGACGAGAGCAGCGTCTCGGACTTTGACTTCGATTTCCTCGATGACGAAGACGACGACCAGCCCGAGCTGTAGCCGCTCTGAGCCCGTCCGCTTGAGTCCAACCTGTTGGGAGTCGAGGCCGCTTAGCCCGCGGCCTTACCCTGTGCCGCCGGCGCTTCGGGGATCCGGATGGTCGTGCCGCAGGCCTTGCAGCGCACGGTCTTGCCGCGGGCGGACGCGGGGACGGCCAGGACCTTGCGGCAGGTCAGCTTGGGGCACATGATTCGGACGGGGCCTTCGGACATCGGATCCTCGTAATGAAGGGCTCTGGAAGCAGGCCGATCGGCGTTCGCAGGCAGGTTCTTGAGTGATCGAGGGCGTGGTTGCGACGCGACGCGGGCGCGCACGGCGGCGCGCACCGATCGAACGGCTTATCGGGCCATACGGCCTGCGGGTGGCCTAATCTCACTGTCGTTCTTGAACGCGCCGGAACGAGTCCGCGCGCGGGTCGGAGCGCGAGTCAGAGGGCCGAGGCATCGGAACCCGGGAGCACGCCGTGCAGCCATCGACCGCCGGTTCACAAGCCGTCTCTTCGCAGCCAACAAGCTCGAAATCCGCGACCGCCGTGGTGGGCCTGCAATGGGGGGACGAGGGCAAGGGCAAGCTCGTCGATCTCCTGGCCCGCGATCACGACGCGGTCGTCCGCTACAACGGCGGCGCCAACGCGGGGCACTCGGTCGTGGTGGGTGACGAACGCTTCGCGCTGCACCTCATCCCCTCGGGCATTCTGTACCCGGGCAAGCACGCGGTCATCGGCAACGGTGTCGTCGTCGACCCCGAGAAGCTGATCGAAGAAATCGACGGGCTCAACGGCCGCGGCGTGGATACCTCCGGGCTGGTGCTCTCGGACCGGGCGCACGTCGTCATGCCCTACCACAAGGCCGAGGACGCGCTGCGCGAGCGGCTGCTGCGCGACGCGGGTTCGTCCGACGACCCGCTAACGCGCGCCGGCAACGTCAAAGAGATCGGCACCACCGGGCGGGGTATCGGGCCCGCCTATGCCGACAAAGCCCGACGCTCGACAGCCATCCGTGTCGGCGACCTGCTCCGGCCCGACGTGCTGCGGGCCAAGCTCGACATGGTGTGCAAGATCAAGAACGCGATGTTCGCCGAGTTGGCCGATGAGCCCGACCGGTTCGACGCCGAGGCCCTGATGACGCAAGCCACGGCGTGGGGGCAGCGCCTCCGCCCCGCGATCCGCGACACGGTCTACCTGCTGCACGACCTGATCGCCGACGGCGGGCGCGTGCTGTTCGAGGGCGCTAACGCCACGCTGCTCGATGTCGACCACGGGACCTACCCGTTCGTGACCAGCTCGAGCACGACGGCGCTGGGCATCGGGTCGGGGACGGGCGTCTCCACCGCCCGCATCGGGCGCACGCTCGGTGTCTTCAAGGCGTACTCGACCCGGGTCGGCGCCGGCCCGATGCCGACCGAACTGGACGACGCGATCGGCGCGCGCATCCGCGAGCGCGGACGCGAGTTTGGCACGACGACCGGGCGCCCTCGACGCTGCGGCTGGCTCGATCTGGTCGCGCTGCGGTACGCGGCGATGCTCAGCGGCGTCGACGAGATCGCGATGACCCTGCTCGATGTCATGTCGGGCTTCGACGAGATCAAGGTCTGTGTTCGCTATCAAATCGACGGCGCCGAGACCGATCGGTTCCCGCCCGACGCGACGGACCTCGCCCGGGTCCGCCCGGTCTACGAGACCTTGGAAGGGTTCGGCGAAGAAATCGACGGCGTCCGGTCGTGGGGCGAACTGCCCGCGGCGGCCAGGGCGTATGTCGAGCGGGTCGAGCGGGCGGCGGGCGCTCCGGTTACGTTGATCGGCGTGGGCCCGGACCGGGCTCAGACGATCACGCGCGGGTGAACGCCGGCCGCGATGGACCGTCGGCACGGTCTGTGGGCCCGGCGATTGAGAGATGTGTTTGGAGACGGGTTTGGAAACGGGTTCGCAGGTTGGCTTGGGGGGGACGGACGCAAGGCCGACGTCGGCGCCGATCAAGCCGACCAAGAACGATGACGCGGAGCTAACGACTGCCAGCGCGGCCCGTGCGCTCGAACGAATCCTCAAGGTCAACCCCGACGCCAAGCCGGCCGAGGTCATCCCCGGCGTCCCCTTCGACCGCATCCCCCGGCATATCGCGGTGATCATGGACGGCAACGGCCGATGGGCCGAGTCCAAGGGCTTCCCGCGGGCCTTCGGGCACCGGGCCGGCGCCGGCGCGGTGCGTGCGACGGTCGAGGCGTGCGGGCACATGGGCGTCGAGCAGTTGACGCTGTATTCGTTCAGTGCCGAGAACTGGCGCCGGCCCGCCGACGAGGTCGAGGCGTTGTGGGGTCTGTGCATCGAGTACTGCGACGGCCACCGCGACGCGCTGGCCGACGAGGGCATCCGCTTCCGTGTGATCGGTCGGAGGTCGGAGCTGCCCGATTCGGTCCGTTCGGCGATCGAGCGTGTGGAAGCCGCGACAGCCGAGTGCACCGGGCCGACGCTGTGTCTGGCGATCAACTACGGGTCTCGGCAGGAACTGACCGACGCGGCTCGCGCGCTCGCCGAGCGTGTCGCCCGGGGTGAACTCGAGCCCGAGGCGATCGACGAGCAGGTGTTCGAGTCGGCTCTGTACACGGCCGACATGCCCGATCCTGATTTGCTGATTCGCACCGCGGGCGAGCTGCGGCTGAGCAACTACCTGCTCTGGCAGCTCAGCTACGCCGAGTTGTACGTGACGGACGTGTGCTGGCCGGACATGGCGCACGAACACCTGTACGAGGCCGTGCGGAGCTATGCGCAGCGGACCCGGCGGTTCGGGGGGTTGAAGACCGACGAATCGGCGGCACAGACGGGCGGCGACGTTGCTCCGTGACCGCCTGATTGTCGGCTTCGGTCTGATTGCGCTGTTGCTGGGCCTCGCGTGGTTCGACCAGTGGCTCGACGGCGTGGCCGCGCCCGAGGCTTTGCGGTGGCTCATCGGCGGCCGGGCGACCTTTCCACCGGGGACGGTGCTGCTCATCGCGCTCGCCGCGATCTCGGGACTGGCCTCGGTCGAGTTGACCGCCATTTTGCGCGATAAGGGCATCGAATCGTCGCGCGCCCTCACCTGGGCGTCGGCGTTTGCGGGGCTGGCGGTCTCGGGGCTGATCCCTTCGGCGGCCGACGGCGTGACGGCGGTGGCGGTGGCGTCTTCGGCGGCCGCGGCGGTGCTGCTCGCGGCGATGCTCTACGCATCGAGAAACGAGCGGGCCGAGGGCGTGGTCGCCGCGGCGGGCGGGGCGTTGCTGGCGTTCATCTATCTCGGGCTGATGTTCGGCTTTGTCTTGCTGATCCGGCGGGAGCACTCGGTCTGGTGGCTCGTGTGGGCGCTGGCGGTGACCAAGAGTTCGGACATCGGGGCGTACTTCACCGGGCGAGCGATCGGTCGGCGCAAGCTCATCCCCTGGCTGAGCCCGGGCAAAACCTGGGAAGGCCTCTTCGGCGGGGTGGTGCTGGCCTCGGTGGTGGCGGTCGTGGGGGCGTGGTGGATCGGTTCGACGGGCGAGACGCCCGCGCGGCTGTGGGTCGCGGCGATCGGCGGGGCGATCTTTGGTGTCGCCGGTCAGATCGGCGATCTGATCGCCAGCATGCTCAAGCGGGACGCGGGGCGGAAGGACTCTGGCAAGCGTCTGCCGGGCTTCGGCGGGGTGCTGGATGTGATCGATTCGCCGTTGCTGGTCATGCCGATCGCGTTCTGGTGGTTGCGGATGATGCTGATTTGATGCTGATTTGAAGCTGACAGCAGTGTGCGAGAGGGTGTGCCAAGTTCGGCCCCCTCCGTCGGGATGGACCGGGTACACTCAGGACGTGATTCGGTATCGGGAGCGCTGATGGATACGACGACCAAGTTGTTGCGGGTCTTTCTGGTCGACAAGCAACTCAGAGAACTGACATCCGGGCTCCGCTCTGCCGAGCGGTTCCTCGCCGAGCAGGAGCGGCAGTTGGGCGATGTCTCCGCCCGCTCCGACGCGGTGCAGGGTCAGCTCCGCCAGCTCAAGGCGGTTGTCGCCGAGCGTGAGCTGGAGGTCAAGAGCCTCGACGAGAAGATGGAAACCCTGCGCGAGCGGATGAACACGTCCCGCACGAACAAGGAATACCAGGCGCTCCTGACCGAGGTCAACACCTACAAAGAACGCAAGGCCGAGCTCGAAAGCGAGGAGCTCGAGCTGCTCGGCAAGATCGAGACGCTGACCAACGAATCGATGGCGCTCTCGCAGCAGGGCGACGAGCGAACCAAGATGAAGGGCGTGGCCGCGGCCAAGCGGTCCGAGCGCGAAGAGGGCATCAAGCAGCAGCTCGAAGAGCTCAAGGCCGAGCGGGCCCAGCTTTCCGAAGAGCCCCCGGTCAGCGCGATGTCGATCTACGACGGACGCTGGGAGACCTTCGACGACGCCGAAGAGGTCATGGCCCCCATCGAGGAGCAGGACCGCCGACGCGGCGAGTACACCTGCGGCGCCTGCATGATGGCGATCCCGTTCGAGTCGGTGAGTGCGCTGCTCGGCCACGGGAACCTGACGCAGTGCGTCAGTTGCGGCGTGATTCTCTATCTCGAGTCGGAGCTGCGCGAAGCGCTCCAGGCGAAGAACAAGAAAAAGGCCAGCTCGACGTCGTGACACGCGGTGGTCGGTCCGAGGATCGACGCCGTGCACGAACCGGCTCCCGTCGGCGCCTGCTGAGCCGATGGGTGCGGGCGCGGGTGTGGCTGCTGCCGACGCTCACGCTGCTGAGCGTGACGCTCGTAAAGCTGGGTCAGGGGGACTTCCGATCGGACACGGGCTGGTACGCCGCGATCGCCGAGCAGGCGGTGCGGACGGGATCGCTGTGGACGCTCTACGCCGACGGCTCGGGCGCCTCAGCGCAGCCGTACTTCAACAAGCCGCCGCTGGCGTTCTGGATCCACGGCGTCGTGTTGCGCGCAGGCGGCATCTCCCTCGAAGCGGCGCGTCTGCCCACGGTGTTCGCGGCGCTCGGCGTGGTGCTCGCTACGGTCGGTCTCGTGCGCACGCTCAGCGGGCCTCGCGTGGCGCTCGTGAGCGGGATGACGCTGGCGCTGACGTACGAGTTCTTCCGGCGGACGCGCGAGATCTCGCTGGATATGTGGCAGTTGCTGTTCCTGATGCTTGCGCTGTGGGCCGCGGCGATCGCGGTGAAACGCGGGCGGTGGCACTGGCTCGTGGTCGCCGGGGCGCCGATCGGGCTGGCGCTGATGACCAAGCCGTTGATGGGTCTGGTGCTGGCGCCGATCCTGGCCGCGTGGCTCGTGTGGCTGGGCGAGGCCCGGCGGCTGGGCTGGCTCGCGGGCGGTGTAGCGGTGGCGGTCTTGGTCGCGCTGCCGTGGCACGCGTCGATGATCGCGCTGCACGGCGAGACGTTCGTCGGGCAGTACTTCGGCGTCGAGATCGCGGGGCGGGTGGAACAGAAGCTCTCGGCGCCCGATGGGCAGCCGGCTTGGTTTTACCAGCGTCTGATCGCGAAGAGCTATTGGCCCTGGCTGCCGTTCGCTGTGCTTGCGGTGTGGTCGCTGGTGCGCGGGCGCGGCTTGAGCCGGGAGCGGGCCGGGCCCGCGCTGGCGGTGGTCTGGCTGCTGGTGTGGGCGGTGGTGTTGGCGGTCTTTCCCGATCGGCGCCCGCGGTACGGGCTGGTGCTCTGGCCGGGCCTTGCGTGGCTGGTGGGCCTATGGCTCGCGAATCGGCCCTGGGCGTTTTTGCGCGGGGGGCGATGGTCCTGGGAGGTGCTGACCGGCTGCGTCGTCCTCGCCGCGGCGGTGGTGTCGGCGACGCCTGTTCGAGTGCAGCGGCCGCCCAACCCGCAGTGGACGGCGCTCTTCGACTGGATCCGCTCGCAGCGCGTGGAGTCGGGCGAACTGTGGCAGGGCGGGTTCAGCGGGATCCGCGGCGCCCGGGTGTACGTGGAGTTCGGGTGGTGGCCTCAGACCACGAGGGATCGGTGGGGCAAGATGGTCGAGCCGCCGCCGGCGGGCGTGCTGCTCGTGTACCACGCAGACGATCAACTCGGGCCCGGCGATAACGAGGCGGTGGTGTTCGAGTCGGGCAAGATCTTTGTGACGCGGCTGGGCACGGGCGGGTGGTCGCCGGTCATGACCGAGAAGCCGCCGGACGACGGTTGGTAGCGGGGCTTCGGACTCTTGCCTTATACGGGCGTCTTCGGCTCGGTCTTGCGCACGACACGGGCGATGAGACCCGTGAGGAACCCGAGCGCGAAGACGACGAGGAGTAGGAGCGCGCGGGGCATCGTCACAGAGACAAAGAGCAGGCGTGTCTCCACGCTTTGCATGTTCTGAAAGACGATGACCAGCACGAGCGCGACGACCACGCCGATCGCGATGAGTTTGGCGCGTGACATGCGAGAGTTCCTCCTTGAGTGTGCGGGTCGATCTTGAGTGCTCTGTGCCTCGCGGGCGCTAGAACGTCGCTTCGCCGTTGGCCGCTTGCTGGGGCTTGAAGGGCAGACCCAGATGATCCGCGGCGGCCTTGGTCAGCATTCGGCCTCGCCGGGTGCGGGCGAGGAAGCCGATTTGAAGGAGATAGGGCTCGACGACGTCCTCGAGCGTGCCGGCGTCCTCGTTCATGGTCGCGGCGACGGTCTCGAGCCCGACGGGCCCGCCGGCATAGGTCTCCCCGATCGCGCGGAGGTACGCGCGATCGAGACGGTCGAGCCCGAGCGGGTCGACGCCTTCGAGGTTGAGCGCTTGGGCGACGACCTCGGGCGTCAGCACGCCGGCGGCGCGGACCTGCGCAAAGTCGCGGACGCGGCGGAGGAGTCGGTTGGCGATGCGCGGTGTGCCCCGGCTGCGTTCGCCCACCGCGGCGAGCGCGTCGTCGGCGTCGTGCGTGGCCACGTTCATCTCAAGCAGGTGCGCGCTCCGCCGGAGGATCGTGAGCAACTCGTCCGGCGCGTAGTACTGGAGATGGTGCACCAGGCCGAACCGCGAACGCAGCGGGGCGCTCAGCAGGCCGGCCCGGGTGGTCGCGCCGATGAGGCTGAACGGCTTGAGCTTGACCTGCACGGTGCGCGCGTGGAGCCCGGAATCGACGCAGATATCGATCTTGAAGTCTTCCATCGCGGGATACACGAACTCTTCCACGGCGACGGGCAGGCGGTGGATCTCGTCGATGAACAGCACGTCGCCGTGCTCGAGGCGGGTGAGCGCGGCGACCAGGTCCGATCCGCGCGCGAGGGCCGGCCCGCTCGTGGTGTAGACGCGGGCGCCCATTTCTTCGGCGATGACGTGGGCGAGGGTGGTTTTGCCCAGCCCGGGCGGGCCGTGGAGCATGACGTGCTCGAGCGGTTCGCCGCGGCCTTTGCCCGCTTCGATGGCGATGCGCAGACGCTCGATGAGGTCCCGCTGACCGGTGTATTCGTCGATGGTCTTGGGGCGCAGCGCCCAGCCGGCCTGTTCGTCTTCGGGCGCGGTCACGCCAGGGGAAAGTATGCGATCCGTCGCCATGGTCCGATTCTATCGGCGCTCGGGCGGGGAAAGGCTCGGATTTCGGGTGTTGGTTGGATTGAGCGCGTTGGGCATCGAACTGCGGGGCTCAGTCGAGCGGGAGGTCTTTGGATTGCCAGAGTCGGTAGAGGCGCTCGAACTGGATCGGCTGCCAGGTCCGGCCGTCGGGCAGGCGGGTCTGGCGGAGTTGGCCGTCGGACTCGTAGGTTGAGGTTTGCGGTTCGAGGTCCTCGGCCAGGCGCGTGGTGAGGCGGTATCGGCCGGGCATGTTGGCGGGCTGTTCGAGCGCGTCGGTGCGGAAGGCGATGGTCTGGAGGCTGGGCTGGTAGGCGTAGAAGCCGTACTCGGTGACGATGCCCGAGCGCACGATCAGATGGGGCAGCAGGAAGGCCTCGAGCCTTGAGACGTACCCGTCGCCTCGGATGACGGGCTTGATGGCTCTGGGCGGGGCGCCGGGTTCTTCGACGGCGATGGTGACCGAAGCGCCGTCGCGGGCGCCGGTCTCACGCCAGAGGACCTCGGCGCCGGTCGGGTCGGTCAGGCCCATGCGGATGGTCCAGGCCTCCTCGTTGCGGTCTTTCGACATGAAGAAGGTGGCTTCGGAATCGACGATCTGATCGCCGGCGGGCGTGGGCTGGATGAGGCGGGTCTGCATCTTGAGCAGGTAGCCGGGCTCGCGCTCGGCGGGTGTCCAGCCCTCGCGGGAGCGTTGGGGCTCGATCTCGCCTCGAAAGCCGATCCAAGTCTGGACGCGCTTGTAGCCGTGCTCGAGGTCGTCGATTTCTCGCCCGGTGCCGCCTGGGGTAAAGAGACGTTCCCAGCGTTCGTAGACGCCTTCTGAGGATTCGCCGAAGGCGGAGCCGTCGACCACGGCGGCGTAGTCGGCCTCGGTGAAGCGTTCGATGAGGAGCTTGCCGGCCTGGATCGCGGCGAAGCGTCGGGCGGCGGCTTCGGTCGGATCGACGAACGTCGCGGTCGCGACGGTGGTCTCGTAAACGGGTTTGACCTCGGGGAAGAACTCTTGAGCGGTGATCAGTTCGAAGGTGACGAACCGGTCGTCGGCGACATGGAACACCGAATGCCCGTGGATGACGGGCTCGCCGCCCGGCGCGGGGACGACGAGGTAGGCCCGATCAGCGACAGACTCGCCCACGCGGAGGGCGGGGTCGCGGGCGAGGAGTTGGATGGCGGTCTTGCTGATGGTGGAGCGGGTGGACTCGAGGGACCGGGCGCCGCCGGAGCCGGTGGCGACGTCGACGTTGAGCCGGCCGCCGGAGGCGCGGAGCTGGTCGATGATGCGGTCGGCGAGCCATTCGGTGGACTGCTGGGCCGCGGGGGCGTTGACGGTCTGGATGTTCATGATCCAGATCGGTCGCTGGCCGAGCGGGGTGGGGGGCGTGATGCGGACGGCGGCCTGTTCGCCGAGGCGGGTGGTCTGGGCGAGCGAGCCGAGCGGGAGGTACATGCTCAGGCCGGCCGAATCGATACGGAAGGGCTCGTTGGCCAACTCGACGACGGCCGCGGTGGCGGGGGAGGCGTCGGGCTGGTTGTTCGCCGCGGTCGCGTTCGGAGAGTTTGTAAAGGTTTGGCCGGTCGTCTGGCTGGTCGACTGGCCGGACGTCTGGGCCACGGCCGGGACGGCGAGGGCCGAGAGCAGGACGGCGGCGAACGCGAGCGATCGGGCGGGCGGTCGGATGAGGTGGTGGGCCATGTCAGAAGGCTATCGGCTGTTGGCGCCGGTTCGTTCGCTTGGTCGGAGAAGTTGATCCACGAACTCGGGGTGGGGTCGGTCGTTGGGATCGCTGAATCAGGGGGGTCTTGGAGGTTCGGATCAGGTGGTCGGCGGGCGGACGCGCGGGATCGGCGCGGGCGTTGCTTGAGTTCGATTCGTGAAAAAACTGCGGTGTGGATCGTGTGAAGTTGACTCGGCGAGGATGGGTCGTACGCTTCGGGGCTCGCCATGCTCCGGTATGGCGGCCGCGCGTCGGGCGGAGCCTGTCGTGCGGGGCATGGGAGGTGTCGGATCCGCTCGATCCGGCGTCTTGGTCGTGCTGCTGGGGTGGTGGGATAAGGCCATGATGGTCTGAGTGAGAGCCCGGGACTCAACGGGTGGCGATCGTCGCCGCTTGAGGGGTTGTTGTCGGCGGGGCCGACGCGGGTGTGTGGATCGGATGAACGGCGGGCGAGGGCTCGCGCGAGGGTGCTATGACCGGCAATAAGATCCGAATTCGGATGGAGGCGTACGACCACATCGCCTTGGATGCTTCGGCGAAGGAAATCGTCGATCAGGCGAAGCGGACGAACGCGAAGGTTGCCGGCCCGGTGCCCCTGCCCACGCGGATCGAGCGGTACACCGTGCTGCGCGGCCCGTTTGTGGACAAGAAATCCCGCGAGCAGTTCGAGATCCGCACGCACAAGCGCATCATCGACATCGTTGAGCCGAACGCCCGCACGGTGGAAGCGCTCAACCGCCTCGTGGTCCCCGCGGGCGTGTTTGTTCGGATCAAGGCGTAAGTAGAACGAAGCAGGGTCTGCCGATTTCGGCGGGCCCTTTTTGATTGTGACCCCACTTCGTTGCCTCCGGAACGGGGCAACGGACAACAAAGCTTCCTCTGGGCTCGGGCGAGTGATTCCGAGGGCCACGAAGCGGCGGCCGGCCGAACCGGCCCCCGGCGACGAAGCCGGGTGACTCGAAGGACAGAACCATGGGCGTTGAACTGCTTGGCACGAAACTCGGCATGACTCGGATCTACGCCGAGGACGGCTCCGTGGTCCCGGTGACGGTGATTGCGCTGGGCCCGTGCGTGGTGACGCAGATCAAGACCGCCGAGAACGACGGCTACTCGGCCGTGCAGCTCGGCGTGGGCGAGATCAAGCCCCGCAACTCGTCGATGGCGCTGATCGGCCACGATCACAAGGCGGGCGTGGGCCCGAAGCGTCGCCACGGCGAGTTCCGCATCGAGGCGTCCGAGGAGGGCTCGTACGAGCTCGGCCAGGAGCTGACGGTTTCGGCGCTCGAGGGCGTGACGTTCGTCGATGTGGTCGGCACGAGCAAGGGCAAGGGTTTCCAGGGCGGCATGAAGCGGCACGGCTTCAAGGGCCAGCTCGCGAGCCACGGCGTCGAGCGCAAGCACCGCTCCCCGGGCTCCATCGGCGGCCACGCGTTGAACGCGGGTAAGTCCGGTCGGCTCAAGAAGGGCAAGAAGATGGCCGGGCATATGGGCCACGAGCGGGTCACCTGCCGTAGCCTTGAACTGGTGAAGATCGATCCCGAGCGTCACTTGGCGCTCGTGAAGGGCCCGGTCCCGGGTCCGAACAAGGGCGAGGTTCGAGTTCGTCCGGCGGTTCGCTTGAACCGCTCGAAGTCGAAGCGTGCGGAGGGCTGACGCCGCACGGATGAATGATTGCACCGCGGGCCGTGAACAGATCGGCCCGGGGGTTCGGAAGGCCTAGGCCGGCGAGCGGAACCGTCCCGATGGGACGACTGCGAGCCGGGGGACGGAACCACCGGACGAGGACAACAAGCATGACCGGGCGTTCAGTGGAGATCGCCCGGTGACGGCCGAGTCGATTCCGACCCGACCCCCGCCGAGGCGCTTGGCTCTTCAATGAGTGTGCTCTTCGGCGAGCCGGAGCTTCCCGCCAGCAGATGCTGGGGAACGGGACCGCCGGCGACAGGAGGCGGGCGGATAGGCAGGTCGCTCGAAGCGGGATTCCGAGCCATCGGGACTCGTCGAGAGCGTGTCGGGCGGAATGAGCCGCTCGGCAGTAAGGCCGGGATTCGACGCGAGTGACGCGCGGGTCTCGGAAGGCGTCGGACGAGGAACGACAGATGGATGTCCCCGTCTACAACATGCAGGGCGAACAGGTCTCAACGTTCGCCATCGACGAGCAGTCGCTCGGCGGTTCGGTGCGTCCGGGTCTGATCAAACAGGCCTACGTGATGTACCACGCCAACCTCCGTCAGGGTTCTGCGCACACGCGGAACCGCTCGGAGGTGCAGGGCTCGACCCGCAAGATCTACAAGCAGAAGGGAACCGGTCGGGCGCGTCACGGCGCCAAGACCGCGAACCTGTTCCGCGGCGGTGGTCACACCTTCGCCAAGGACGCGAGGCGGACCAACTTCCGGCAGGACATGCCCAAGAAGATGCGTCGCCTGGCGAACCGGAACGCGCTGCTGGCCAAGCTGGTGGACGGCGAGGTCAAGATCATCGATTCGCTCCAGATGAGCGAAGCCAAGACCAAGGCGTTCGCCGCGGTCATGGCCGCTCTGAAGATCGACCGGACGGCCCTCGTGGCGCTCTCGGTCGATCCGGAGAAGAGCCGAAACGTGCGGGCGAGTGCTCGGAACCTCGCGGATGCGACGCTGTGCCGATCGGACCAGCTCACGGCGTTCGAGCTGATGAATCACCGCTACGTGATCATCGAGAAGGCCGAGCTCGAGGCGTGGCTCAACGGCCCCGGTTCGCAGACGGACAAGTCCGCCAAGCTCGAGCCCATGGGCAAGCAGGCGAAGAAAGAACGCCGCAAGCGTCCGTACGAGAAGAAGGCTGTGTACCGGGCCGGCGATAAGCCGAAGCCGGCCCAGGCCTCGGAAGGTGAGGGCGCCTGATGCATCCCAACTACATCATCCGCAAGCCGCTGTTGACCGAGAAGTCGACGGGCCAGATGAACGAGCACGGGCAGTACGCCTTCGAGGTGGACCGCGCGGCGACCAAGAACGACATCCGCGACGCGATCGAAGCGATCTACGGCGTGAATGTCGAGCAGGTGCGGACGTCGATCCGCAAAGGCCGACTCCGTCGGTTGAAGTACGGGTACGTGCGTCCGGCGCCGGTGAAGAAGGCGTTGGTGCGGCTCAAGGAAGGCCAGAACATCGAGCTGTTCTGATCTTGAGCCGCGTGTGCACGCGATTGATGGACTGAAGCGATCGGGGCAACGGCCCGGTCGAGATCTGGATGCCCGGGACGGACCGGGCGGGAACGAGGCAGACCATGGCGATTCGGGTCTATAAGCCAACCAGCGCCGGGCGACGCAACGCGTCGGTGAACCTTCATGTGGAGGTCACCAAGACGACGCCGGAGCGTTCGCTCCTGGCGCCGAAGCCCAGCCGGGGCGGTCGGAACAACCAGGGCAAGATCACCGTCCGCGGCCGGGGCGGCGGCGTGAAGCGGATGTACCGCAAGATCGACTTCAAGCGGCGCGATCGCGACGGGATCAAGGGCACGGTCATCGGGATCGAGTACGACCCCAACCGCACCTGCCACATCGCGCTGGTCGAATACGCCGACGGCGTGCTCCGGTACCACATCTGCCCGAAGGGTCTCAAGGACGGCGACGCCGTGGAGAGCTCGGCGGACAAGGGCATCGAGCCGCAGCCGGGCGCCTGCATGCCTTTGAAGTTCATCCCCACGGGTCTGAACGTGCACTGCGTTGAGTTGCAGCCGGGCAAGGGCGGGCAGATCTGCCGATCGGCCGGCTCGTACGCCAAGCTGACCAACCGCGAAGGCAAGTACGCGACGCTGGTGCTGCCCTCGGGCGAGATGCGTCGCGTGTCGGTCGAGTGCCGGGCGGTGATCGGCGAGGTCGGCAACTCCGACCACCAGAACCGCCGACTCGGCAAGGCGGGCATCAGCCGCTTGAAGGGTCGGCGCCCGAAGACGCGTGGTGTGGCGATGAGCCACCACGCCCACCCTCTGGGTGGTGGCGACGGTCGTTCGAAGGGCGGCCGCGCGCCGGTGAGCAAGTCGGGCACGCCCGCCAAGGGCGGCGGCACGCGTGACCGCAACAAGCCGAGCCAGGATTTGATCATCCGTCGTCGCAAGAGCAAGCGGTACGGTCAGCTCCGTTGAGTGGGTTGTACGGGCGAGGGCCGGTTGGAAGTTTGGTTGGATGCGTGGCTGTAAGAGAAGCAGTTGACCGCACGGAGATGCATCGATGAGCCGCAGTCTGAAAAAGGGTCCGTACGTCGATCCGAACGTGTACGAGAAGGTGCAGCGTCAGATCGAGGCTGGTACGAACCAGCCGATCAAGACGTGGGCCCGTCGCTGCACGGTGGTACCCGAGTTCGTGGGCCGGACGTTCCAGGTGCACAACGGCCGGACGTTCGTGGACGTGTTCATCACCGAGGAGATGGTGGGGCACAAGCTTGGTGAGTTCTCGATCACGCGTACGTTCCGTGGTCACACGAACAAGAAGGAAGGCATCCGCTCCGGCCGGTAAGCCGGTTTGGAACGCTATCGAGCGGGTGTCGAGTGAATGAACGAGTCGCCGATCCGGGATTGGGTCGGAGTGAGGACTGAGCCGTGAGACTTCGAGCAGAACGACTCAAGCAGCTTGCCGAGCAGGGCGGCGTGAGCGTGGACGACCTGGCGGCCGCGGTGGAGCGGACGGGTCTGGCGCGTCACGAGGACCCGAAGCGTGACGCGGCCCGCAAGGCCGTGCGCAACTGGCTGGCCGGTCGGGATCACCCGCGGTGTAAGCCGCAGGACCTGCGTCGCCTGGCTTCGGCCGTGGGCGCCGAGCCGCGTGACATCGCCCGGTTCGTGAGCGAGGTCCGGTTCCACCGGGGCAGCACGCAGAAGGCCCGCCTGGTCGCGGACCTGGTGCGTGACCGTTCGGTGGAGCAGGCGTTGAACGAGTTGACGTTCAGCCACAAGCGTGCGGGCGTGAACGTCAAGAAGGCTTTGGACGCGGCGATCGCGGCGGCGGAAGAGGCGGACGCGGACGTGACCTCGCTGTTTGTCACGGAGAGCCGCGTGGACGAGGGTCCGCACATCAAGCGGTTCCGTCCGAAGGACCGCGGTCGGGCCCACCCGATCCTGAAGCGGACAAGTCATATCACGATCGGCGTGGAAGAGCGTCGCTGAGTTAGGCCCGCCTGGGCGTTAGGGACCTGGAGTATCCATGGGACAGAAATCACACCCGTTCGGCCTGAGACTCGGCGTGACCGAGGCGCACCGCAGCCGGTGGTATGCGCCGAAGGCGCTGTACGGCGAGCTGCTGATCGAGGACCAGAAGATCCGCCGGTACTTGGACCAGCGGCTGAACCGCCGTCCGCCGAGCGCCGCGGTGTCCGACATCCACATCGAGCGGACGCGTGAAGAGCTGAAGGTGGTCATCCGCACGGCCCGCCCGGGTCTGGTCATCGGCCCGAAGGGCGCCGAGGTGGACCGGATCACGCAGGAGCTGACGTACATGACCGGCCGGAAGGTTTCGATCTCGATCATCGAGATCAAGCAGCCGGACATGGACGCCCAGCTCGTCGCGGAGAGCGTGGCCGAGCAGCTCAGCAAGCGCGGCTCGTTCAGGCGGACCGTGAAGATGCGCAGCGAGCAGGTGATGCAGGCCGGCGCCAAGGGCGTGAAGATCCAGATCTCGGGCCGATTGGGCGGCGCGGACATGAGTCGGCGTTTGGACGTCCGGCTCGGGTCGCTGCCGTTGTCGACGCTTCAGGCGAACGTGAACTACGGCTTCGCCGAGGCTCGGACGACCTACGGCCAGATCGGCGTGAAGGCGTGGATCTACAAGGGTCTGTACGAAGAAGGCCAGACAGACGAAACCGACTCGCAGGCAGCGGGCGGCCGGGCGCGGGCCCGCGGACGTCGCTGATCGCGTCGGGCGCAGATTCGGGTTGGGGCTCGGACTCGGCTTTCGTGCCGGGTCGCGTGTAGAGACGGAAGACTGACGAGGGATTCCTCGAAGACTGGTTTAGGAGACTGACGGATGCCTCCCTACAAGATTCCCAAGCGGGTGAAGTATCGCAAGGAGTTCCGGCGCGCCCGCGATCGCAAGGCGACCAAGGGGAACTACGTCGCGTTCGGTGACTTCGGTCTCCAGTCGCTCGAGGGCTGCTGGCTGAAGAGCAACCACATCGAGGCGGGGCGTATCGCCGCGTCTCACTTCCTCAAGCGTGAGGGCAAGCTGTTTATCCGGGTGTTCCCGGACAAGCCGGTGTCCAAGAAGCCGCTCGAGACGCGCATGGGTAAGGGCAAGGCGGACGTGGATTACTGGGCCGCGCGTGTGCGTCCGGGGACCATGCTGTACGAGCTGGCCGGCGTGAGCGAGGACCGGGCGCGGGGCGCGATGGCGCGCATCGCGATGAAGATGCCGGTGCGGTGCCGGTTCGTGAACCGGCGCCTGTCGGTCTGATCGGGCTGGGTTGGAATTGGTTTGAGCCTTTGAACGGCGGCGAGCAGCCGACGGAGACGAGCGATGACGGGTCAGGAAGTCAAGGCATTGAACGACGAGGAGCTGGGCATCGAGCTCGGCCGGCTTCGTGAGCGTCAGTATCGGCTGCGGACGCAGGCGATCACGGACAAGATCGAGGACAACTCGCAGTTCAAGAAGATCCGGGCCGACGTGGCCCGGCTGTTGGGCGAGCGTCGTCGGCGTGAGATCGAGGCGGCCGCGGCGGGCTGATGGGTCTGACTCATTGGGTGGATGACACAGGTAGTACGGACGACCGGGCTCGGGCCCGGGACGAGGAATGAAGATGACTGACACGAACGTGCAGCAAAGCGGATCGGGCGAACTGAAGGGCACGCGCATCGGCGTGGTCGAGTCCGACGCCCGCGACAAGACCCGCAAGGTGGTCGTCCGGTTCGTTGCCAAGCACTCCAAGTACGGCAAGTACGTGGCTCGGCGGACGGTGCTGCACGTGCACGACGAGGCGAACGAGTCTCACAACGGTGACGTGGTCGAGGTGGCGCAGTGCCGCCCGATCAGCAAGACGAAGACCTGGCGCCTGGTCCGCATTGTGGAGCAGCGCTCGAAGGCTTTGGCGGAGATGGCCGGGCGGTAAGGCTCGAGGTTGGCCCGCTCGATGCGTCCGGTCGGACGGGTCGGGTGGGTCGGTCAGGGAATGCGGGCCTGCGGGCCCCGGCGGCGGTCGGTTGACCGCGGAGAAGTGCGATGCTCCAGCAAGAATCCAGATGTGAAGTCGCGGATAACTCGGGCGCCAAGGTCGCCTACGTGATCCGCGTGTACGGCGGCTCGACCCGCCGAAACGGGCAGACCCGCAAGACGGCGGGCGTGGGCGACCGCGTGCTGATCTCGGTGAAGAAGGCCCTGCCCGGCTCGGACGTGAAACCGGGCGAGAAGTACAAGGCGGTCATCGTGCGGACCAAGACGCACACCCGCCGCCGCGACGGCAGCTACATCCGCTTCGATAAGAACGCGGTGGTGCTGATCAATGACGATCGCAACCCGAAGGGCACCCGCATCTTCGGCCCGGTCGCCCGCGAGCTGCGCGATAAGGGCTACATGAAGATCGTTTCGTTGGCGGCAGAGGTCGTCTGACGAGGCGGACGGAGCGAGAACGGTGGGGCCCGCCCGACGCGGGCGGCAGACAGCATGCATGACCGAGCAGGCCGCTGAAGCGGCGCTCGACGGACGGAAGGATCGGTAGCGATGGCCAGGCACGTACGCAAGGGTGAGACGGTGATGATCACCGCCGGCGACCACAAAGGAAAGACCGGCGAGATCATGCGCGTGCTGACCAAGAAGGACGCCGTGCTGATCAAGGGTGTGAACCTTCGCACCAAGCACGTCAAGCCGACGCAGCAGAGCCCGCAGGGCGGGATCATCACGCGGGAGGCGCCGATCCATCTGTCGAACGTCTCCCCGATCGACGGTTCGGGCAAGGCGACGCGGGTGCGGTTCACGACCAAGGACGACGGGTCCAAGGTCCGCGTCGCGGCGAGCGACGGCAAGGAGCTGGGCGTGGTCCGTGGGGCCAAGGCGAAAGCCTGAACGCGTGAGGGCCCGAGCGGGCCGGGTGGCAGAGCGGGTACTTGAAGACAGATTCGGCCGGTGATCGGCCGCGGGATGAACGGGAAGCGAGCCATGTCGAACGACGACGCGAAGCAGGAATCGAAGAAGAAGGACGCTCCGCAGGCGGACCCGGCGAAGGCGCCGCGGCTGCGCGGGACGTTCGACGAGGCGGTTCGCCCCGAGGTGATGTCCAAGTACGGGATCCCGAACCGGATGGCGGCGCCTCGGATGGAGAAGATCACGATCAACGTGAACATGGGCCGGCACCTCGACGGGACGAAGATCCCGCCGAACATCCGCGACACCGTGCTCTCGACGCTGACGAAGATCTCGGGCCAGAAGCCGATCATGATCTCGGCGAAGAAGTCGGTCTCGAACTTCAAGGTGCGTGAGGGCTACGACACGGCCGCGATGGTGACTCTCCGCCGCGATCGGATGTGGCACTTCCTGGATCGCGTGGTGAACCTCGCGACGCCGCGAATCAAGGACTTCCGCGGCTTGAGCCGCAAGTCGTTCGATCGACAGGGCAACTACTCGTTCGGTCTGAACGAGCAGGGCGTGTTCCCCGAGATCAACATGGCCGAGGTGAACTTCACGCACGGCATGAACATCAACATCTGCTTCCGGAACTCGGACCGCGAGAAGAGCGAGTTTGTTCTGGAATCTCTGGGGATGCCGTTCAAGAAGGTTGGGCAGAACTGATGGCAACGAAAGCACAGGTCGCAAAGAGCCGCAAGGAGCCGAAGTTCTCCTCACGCAAGGTTCGTCGGTGCGAGCTGACGGGCCGGGCCCGCGGCGTGTACCGCAAGTTCCGTGTGAGCCGGATCGTGCTTCGGGAGCTGGCCCACGAGGGCAAGATCCCGGGCATGCGTAAGGCGAGCTGGTAAAGGCGAGTGAACGGAGGCGTTCGGCGCGTGGGTGACCGCGGGTCGAACGACGACGACGGTAGAAGCGTGCTCTTTAGAGCACGGGCAGGGCGCACAAGTCGCCCGAGGAGCAGTGGAATGTCGTTGAGCGACCCGATCGCGGACATGCTGACCCGGATTCGTAACGCGGTGCGGAACCGCGCGAAGACGGTGGTCATCCTGAACAGCAAGGTGTGCCGCGGCATCGC